>CAZLBJ010000325.1:0-3915 GCA_964557755.1 uncultured Thermoanaerobaculia bacterium | reverse complement strand
GACCCCCCGTCGAGGAGGACGCGATGCGCTCGAAGAAGATCGTGATGGCCGTCACCACCCTGGCCCTGCTGGCGACCCTGGCGCCCGTCGCCGGCGCCCAGGACCTCCACCCGTCGCGCCGCCCCAGCCCCATGGGGATGGCCCGCACCCACCTCGGCGACACCTACGTGCGCGTCGTCTACAGCCGCCCCTACCAGCGCGGCCGCGACAACATCTTCGGCACCGCCGACAGCGACGCCCTGGTGCCCTTCGGCCAGGTGTGGCGCACCGGCGCCAATGAGGCCACCGAGATCACCGTCACCGGCGACGTGGTGGTCGCCGGCCAGCCGCTGGCCGCCGGCACCTACTCGCTGTTCACCACCCCGGGAGCCGAGCAGTGGCAGGTGCACTTCAACTCGAAGCTCGGCCTCTCCGGCACCGGCACCTTCGCCGGCGGCGAGTTCACGCCGGTCGACCTCGAGGCGACCAATGCGCTCACCGTCTCGGTGCCGGCCACCGCGCTGGCGGAGGACGACGCGGTCGACCAGTTCACCATCTCCTTCGACGACGGCGAGGCCGGCACCGAGATGGTGATGCGCTGGGTCCGCACCGAGGTGCGGGTGCCGATCCGCCTGCCCGGCTAGCGGTGCGCCGCCGCGGCCCGGCGCGCCATCGCTGTTCCTGCATGGAACTTGCTAGGAGTTCGGCGGAGGCGACGTGCGCACGACGAGAGCAGCGGCCGAGGCGAAGAGAGTGGACTACCGACAGCGCGACCAGGACGGGCGGGTGCCGGCGCGCCGCCATGCGCGCGTGCGCCGCTCGCGGCCGGTGGTGCTGCAGCCGGTGGGGCAGCCGCAGGCCTTCGGACGGCTGGAGATCGTCGGCGACGGCGGCGCGCTGGTGCGCTGCCGGCACGAGTTCAGCGTCGGGGAGCGGCTCGACATGCTGATCTGCCTCGCCGGCGGCGTGATCCCCGCCAAGGTGCGGGTGGTGTACGTCGAGGAGAACGGCGACGGCAAGGGCTGGGCGGTGGGTGTCGAGTTCCGCTACCTCGGCGAGGGCGGCGCCGAGCTGCTGCGCAGCGTCATGGAACGCACCGACTGAGCGCGCCGCCGGCCGGCGGTCACGGCGAGCGCGCGAACTCGACGCCCGGGTTCTTCTCGCGCAGCGTCTCCTCGGCCCAGTCGCCGGCGCAGAGGACGACGGCGCGGCCGTCGCGGTCCTCGGTGAGGAGGGCGCCGCGCAGCGGGACGGAGAGGCGGCGGATCTCGTCCGGCGGCAGGCTGGCCCACAGGGCGGAGCGGAAGGTCAGCGGCTCGATGCGGGTCTCCACCCGGTACTCGCTCTCCAGGCGCTCCCGCACGACGTCGAACTGCAGCTCGCCGACGGCGGCCAGGATCGGCTCGCGGCGGGCGGCGGCGGTGTCGTAGAGCACCTGCACGGCGCCCTCCTCCTCGAGCTGCGCCAGCCCCTTGCGGAACGCTTTCTCCTTCTCGACGGTGGTCGGCCTCAGGCGAGCGAAGTGCTCGGGCGGGAAGCGCGGCACCGGCGCGAAGGCGAGGCGCGGGCCGTCGGTGACGGTGTCGCCGATGACGAACAGGCCGGGGTTGATCAACCCCACGACGTCGCCCGGGTAGGCCTCCTCGGTCGACTCGCGCTCCTGGGCGAAGACGCGGTGGGCGCGCGGCAGGCGCAGGCGGCGGCCGAGGCGGGCGTGCTCGACCGTCATGTCCTTCTCGAAGCGGCCGGAGACGACGCGCAGGAAGGCCATGCTGTCGCGGTGCTGCGGGTCCATGTTCGCCTGGATCTTGAAGACGAAGCCGGAGAAGGTCTCGCTCGCCGGGTGGACGGTGCCGGCGTCGCTCTGCCGCGGCGCCGGCGGCGGCGCCAGGGCGACCAGCGCGGCGAGGAACGGCTCGACGCCGAAATTGTTGAGCGCGCTGCCGAACCAGACCGGCGTCTGGCGCTCGGCGAGGAAGGCGGCGCGGTCGAAGTCCGGCACCGCCACCTCGAGCAGGCCGACCTCCTCGACCAGCGCCTGGTGGGCGCGCTCGCCGAGCAGCGAGGCGAGGTGCGGGTCGTCGATGCCGGCAACCCGCCGCGGCGCCGGCCGGTCGCCGCGGGCGACGCGCTCGAAGCGCAGCACCTCGCGGCGCACCGGGTCGTAGACGCCCACGAACTCCTTGCCGCGGCCGATCGGCCAGTTGGCCGGCACGGCGGCCATCCCCATCACCTCCTCGATCTCGTCGAGCAGGGCCAGCGGCTCGCGCCCCGGCTGGTCCATCTTGTTGACGAAGGTGAGCACCGGCAGGCCGCGCTGGCGGCAGACCTCGAACAGCTTCAGCGTCTGCGCCTCGACGCCCTTGGCGGCGTCGAGCACCATCACCACGCTGTCGACGGCGGTGAGGACGCGGTAGGTGTCCTCGCTGAAGTCCTGGTGCCCGGGGGTGTCGAGCAGGTTGAAGCGGCAGCCGGCGTGGTCGAACTGGAGGACGGTCGAGGTCACCGAGATGCCGCGCGAGCGCTCCATCTCCATCCAGTCGGAGCGCGCGTGGCGCTGCTGCGCCTTGCGCCGCACGGCGCCGGCCATCTCGATGGCGCCCGCGTAGAGCAGGAGCTTCTCGGTGAGCGTCGTCTTGCCGGCGTCCGGGTGCGAGATGATGGCGAACGTCCGCCGCCGCTCGACCTCGCGGGCGAGCGCCGCCGACGCTGCGGTGAGGGTGGCGGTGTCCGTCGTCGTGGGTGTCGTCACGGTCGTCACCGCGTGTGCAACAGCGCGCCGCCGCCGGCAATTCTCGGCTGCCGGCCCTCCAGCACCCACACTCCGACCGCCAGGCCGCCGGACTCGACCGTGCGCTCGCCGCGCACCGCCAGGGCGCCGCCGTGCGCGGCGAGGGCGGCGACGAGGAGGGCGCGGTCGGCGGTGTAGAGGACGGCGCGGCCGCCGGGGCGCAGGGCGCGGCCGAGGTGCTCGACCAGGCGGTGGTAGAGGCGTTCGAGGTCGGGGTCGTGCCGGCGGCTGCGGCGGCCGAAGGGGAGGTTGGCGACCACCTCGTCGGCCGGCCGCCAGCAGCGCGCGTCGGCGGCGTCGGCGCGCTCGACGAGCACGCGCCCGGCGAGGCCGGCGGCGGCCACGTTGCGCTGCGCGGCGCGCACCGCGGTGGGGCTGACGTCGAGGCCGCGCAGCTCGCTCCCGCCTTCGTTCGTGACGCTGTCGAGCAGGGCGCGCTCGACGAGCAGGGTGCCGCTGCCGCAGGTGGGGTCGAGCACCTTGGCGCCGGGGCCGGTGCGCACGAGGCGCGCCAGGCAGGCGGCGACCACCGGGTGCAGCGAGGCGCCGACGTCCTCCAGGCGGTAGGCGAAGCGGTCGTCGGCGACGAAGCTCGGCAGCAGCCACACCCGCGTCCCCGCCGCCGCCGCCTCCTCGACGGTGAGCTGCAGCGCGTAGCTCGACGGGCTGTCGCGCAGCCCCAGCGGCGCCAGCGCCCCCCGCACCGCCGCCAGCGTGGCGAGGAACGCCGCCTTCGGCAACCGCAGGCCGTCGAGCGCGAAGCGGTACGTCAGCTCCCCCCTGTCACCGGGCGCCGCCGCCACGCGGAGCCACTCCCGCCACTCGGCCAGAGCGAACAGATCGGCCAGGAGGGAAACCACCCGCCCCGGCAGGTCTCCGGGCGCGACGCCATGGAGCGGCGGCCCTTCGGCGAGCAGCAGCCGCACGTCGTACACCGTGCGCAGCCGCGCCAGAGCCTCCTCCGGCCGCGTCCCCTCCGGCAACCGCACCAGCCCCGCCCAGCCCTCCTTACCACCCGACGCCGGCCCCTCTTCCCGCCCCCTACCCGCGCCGGCCCGGTCCGCCACGGCCGGTAGCCCGGGCGGGGGGTGCGCCCCCCGGACCCGGCCCCCACCCCCCGGCGCCGCCCCCCCCCCCCCGCCGGT
>CAZLBJ010000324.1:0-6581 GCA_964557755.1 uncultured Thermoanaerobaculia bacterium | reverse complement strand
ATTAGCAGTGAGGGTTCCAGCCAGCATCCTGATCGGCGACCTACCGCGCCGCCGCCAACTGGGTCAGCTTGCCGATCTTGGTGTCGAGCTTGTTGCGGTACCGGTCGGACAGCGGCTGGCTGCGTTTGCGGGCCTCGGCGAAGTGGGCGGCGGCGCGGTCCTCGTTCCCGCGCGCCAGGTCGAGGCGGCCCAGCGCCAGGTGGATCTCGGGGATGTCGCGGTCGATGCGGCGGGCGCGCAGCAGCAGCGCCTCGGCGTCGTCGAGGCGGCCGGCGCGCGCCTCGCGCAACGCCCGCTCGGTGAGGAAGTACGGGCTCTGCGCCTTCTGCGCCAGCGCCGTCGCCTCCAGCGCCTCGGCGGCCTCCAGATGGCCGGCGGCGCGCTCGAGGGCCGCCAGGTTGTTGAGCGCCGGCAGGAAGCCGGCGTCGGCGGCCAGCGAGCGCTCCAGGCGCGCGCGCGCCGTCGCCCGGGCGCCGCCGCGCTTGGCCAGCACCGCGTGGTTGTTCCACGCTTCGGCGTTGTCCGGCTCGAGCGCCAGCGCGGCCAGGAACAGGTCGTCGGCGCGCTCCGCCTCGCCGGTCAGCATCGCTTCGGTGGCCAGCGCGTTGTAGACCAGCGCCGCGTGGCGGTGGTCGGAGATGCGGTCGATGCGGCGGTAGGTCTTCGGCTTGTCGGGCAGGAAGTCCACCGTGTAGACGACGCCGTTGACCCACAGGCCGCCCACCACGTGGGTGGCACGCACGACGGCGCCGCCGCGGCGGCTGAACGACTGGAAGTCCTCGACCTCCACCGGGAAGGCGTCGAGGCCGGCGCTACGCGCCAGCGCCAGGTAGAGATTGACCAGCGACAGGCAGTTGCCGTTGCGGGCGGCGAACGCCTCTGTGGCGGTGCGGGTGGGGTAGCCGCGGTACTCGAAGTCGAGGCCGCGCTCGGCGTCGAAGATGAAGTCGAGCACGGCGTCGGCCTTGTCGCGCACGCCGCCCGGCAGGCGGGAGATGCGCTCGCCGGCGGCGTGGATGGCGTCGTCGGCGGCGAACGGCGAAGCGGGAAGCGTGGCCGCGGCGTGGCCGGCGGCGTCCGCGGCAGCCGGCTCGGCGGCCGCGGTGGGCGCGAGGGCCGCGGCGGCGAGCAGCACGGCGGTGGCGAGGGCGGAGCGGATCGGGCGCGGCATGGTCACCTCCTGGTCGGACACGTATACGCCACAACCGGCCGCAGGGTTCACGCCTTCCCCCGCCGCTTCTTCCGGTGGCTCAGCCCCGCGGCGGGCGCAGCACCGCCAGCGTGCCGAACCGCTCGTGGGCGGCGCGGGAGAGTGCCTCCCGGTGGTCGGGGTGGGCGATCTCCACCAGGGCGCGGGCGCGCTGGCGCAGGTTCTTGCCGTAGAGGTTGGCGACCCCGAACTCGGTGACCACGTACTGGACGTGGGCGCGGGTGGTCACCACGCCGGCCCCTTCCTTGAGCACCGGCACGATGCGCGACTCGCCGCGGCGGGTGGTCGACGGCAGGGCGATCACCGGCTTGCCGCCGCGCGACAGGCCGGCGCCGCGCACGAAGTCCATCTGGCCGCCGACCCCGGAGAACATCAGGCTGCCGATCGAGTCGGCGCTCACCTGGCCGGTGACGTCGACCTCGATGGCGCTGTTGATCGCCACCACCTTGTCGTTGCGGCGGATCACCGCGGTGTCGTTGACGTAGGCGACGTCGAGCATGGCGACCATCGGGTTGTCGTCGAGGAAGTCGTAGAGGCGCCGCGAGCCGATGACGAAGGTGGCGACGATCTTGCCCGGGTGCACGCGCTTGCGCTCGTTGGTCACCACGCCGCGCTCGACGAGGTCGATCAACCCGTCGGAGAACATCTCGGTGTGCACGCCGAGGTCGCGGTGGCCGGTGAGCGCCGCGAGGACGGCGTCGGGGATGGCGCCGATGCCCATCTGCAGCGTCGAGCCGTCCTCGATCAGCCCGGCGACGTGGCGCCCGATCGCCCGCTCGACCTCGCCGAGCTCGGCCGGCCTCGCTTCCGGCAGCGGGTCGTCGGCCTCCACCATGGCGTCGAGGCGCGAGACGTGGAGGAGGCCGTCGCCGTGGCTGCGCGGCATCTGCGGGTTGACCTGGGCGATGACGTAGCGCGCCTCCTGCACCGCCGCCAGCGAGACGTCGATCGAGGTGCCCAGCGAGCAGAAGCCGTGGCGATCGGGCGGCGACACCTGCACCAGGGCGACGTCGAGCGGCAGGCTGCCGCTGCGGAACAGCGCCGGGATCTCGGAGAGGAAGATCGGCATGAAGTCCGCCCGACCCTCCTGCACGGCGCGGCGCACGTTCGCCCCGATGAACATCGCGTTGTGGCGGAAGTGGCCGGCCATCCCGGGCTCGACGTAGGGCGCCGGCCCCTCGGTGTGCAGGCTCACCGTCTCGACGTTGGCGAGCTCGGCGGAGCGCGCCGCCATCGCCTCGACGAGGCGGCACGGTGCGGCGGCGGCGGTGTGGATGAAGACGCGGTCGCCGGAACGGATGGCGGCCACCGCTTCGGCGGCGTCGACGGATCTCGGCATGGCCTGCATTGTACCGGCCCACGAGGCGCCGGCTCCCGCCCGGGCGGGCGGCGGCGGAGCTGACCCAGGGTCATGGAATGACCCGATCTTCGGGTCATGACCTGACCCTGAGCCGTGGCTGCCGTGCTGCCGGTCCCGGCCACAACTCCTTGGCTGCCAGCGGATTGCGGGGGTCTCCGAGAACCTGGCGCGCCGGTTGCTCTACAGGACGACTCGCGGCCCCGTAGGCCGCGCGCTTCTGCGAATCTCCTGTACCGCTCGAAAGGGAACCCCTGCATGAAGAGGATCGTCCTGCTGTCCGTCGTCGCCGCTCTCGTCCTGCTCGGCCTGCCGGCCGGCGCCGCCCAGCCGGTGGCCGCCGAGAAGGGAGGCGAGGCGGACACCTTCCAGTTCCGTGGCCACACCTACGAGTCCGAGGCCGCCTTCCGCGCCGACTTCGCGCGCAAGGGCGGCCGCTGCGCCGTCCCCAACCCGTCCGACGCCGTGCTCGACCTCGTCGAGATGATGATCCAGCCGGCCCTCGGCCGCATCCAGAGCACCGGCCGCGCCACCGGCGCCGCCAAGGGCGGCAACGGCAACGGCAACGGCGGCGGCGGCGGGGGCGGCGGCGCCACGGTGACGCCGTTCGACGTGCCGGTGGCCTTCCACGTCATCCACGACGGCAACCTCGGGCTGCTCTCGCAGCAGGACGTCGACACCCAGATCCAGGTGCTCAACGATGCCTATGCGGCGCACTCGGTGAGGTTCACCCTGGCCAGCGTCGACTACACCGACAACCCCAACTGGTTCTACATGGAGCCGGGCACCCTCGCCGAAGCGCAGGCCAAGGCGGCGCTCAACGTCGATCCCTTCACCCACCTCAACGTCTACTCCGTCGAGACCAGCTACCTGGGCTGGGCCACCTTCCCGTGGAGCCTCGACGGCAACCCCGCCGACGACGGCATCGTGGTGCTGTGGGCCTCGCTGCCGGGCGGCCCGGCGGCGCCCTACGACGAGGGTGACACCGCGACCCACGAGGTGGGCCACTGGCTCGGCCTCTACCACACCTTCCAGGGCGGCTGCTCGAAGCGGAACGACTACGTCGAGGACACCCCGGCCGAGCGCGACCCGGCGTTCGGCTGCCCGACCGGCCGCGACACCTGCCGCACCGCCGGCGCCGATCCGATCCACAACTTCATGGACTACTCGGACGACTTCTGCATGTTCGAGTTCACCACCGGCCAGACGGAGCGGATGCACGCCGCCAAGCAGACCTACCGCCCGCTGCTCTAGCCGCCCCGCGATGGGCAGCGCGGTAGCACGGCGAGGGGGCGCTCCGGCGCCCCCTCGCTCTTTGAGGCGCGGACGATCCACCCGCGCCGGCGGGACTACCCGGATCAGGCCTTCTTCGCCTTGCGCAGGCGGGCGCGCCGCTTGCGGCCCTTGCGCCCCTTGAGGTCGGGCGCCGGCTCGAAGCCCTTGCCGCCGCCGGCCTGCTTCCAGCGCCGTTCCTCGGCCTGCATGCCCTCCTCGATGGCGCGGATCAGCCACGGGCGCAGCGCCGCCGGGTCGATCAGGGTGTGCACCGAGCCCACCTCGCGGGCGCGCCCGATCGAGTGGATGCGGTCGAACTCCGCCGCCACCTCGCCCAGCTTCTCCGAACGCACCTCCTCGAGCAGCTCGCCGCGGAGGGTGCGCAGCTTGGCGCGCGACGCCGGGTCGGCGCCGGCGATCTGCTCCTCGAGCGCCCTGACCCGCGCGTCGTCGCGGGCGCGCTGGGTGACCTCGCGGGCGAACACCACCGCCGCCGCCGGCGCGCCGCCGATCACCGACGCGTAGCTGCCCTCGAGCGCCGCCACCTGCATGTTGTCGTTGAGCGCGTTCGAGAACACCACGAAGGCGCCGCCGTGGTAGCGCGAGACGACGCAGAAGACGATCGGGCCGCGGAAGTTGACCACCGCGCGGCCGATCTCGGCGCCGTACTCGAGCTGCCACTTGCGCATCGACTCCGGCGAGCCGTCGAAGCCCGAGAGGTTGGCGAGGATGACCAGCGGCCGGCTGCCGGAGGCGGCGTTGATGGCGCGCGCGATCTTCTTCGACGACTGCGGGAACAGCGTCCCGGAGGTCCACTGGTCGGGGCCGTCGGCGGGGTGGAAGCCGAGGCGCGGCAGCGGCTGCGACTCGAAGCCGAGCACCGACACCGGGTGGCCGCCGAGGAACGCGTCCCAGACGACGCCGATCTCGGCGTCCTCCATGCCGAACCAGCGCTCCAGCGGCTCGCGGTCCTGGTCGACCACCGCCGCCATCACGCGGCGGATGTTGAACGGCTTCTTGCGCCCGGGGTTGGCCTCGTCGCTGAACACCTCGCCGACGGTGGCGAAGCCGTTGCCGTGCGGCGAGGAGCGCACGTCGCGCTTGGCCGGGTCGCGGCTCTTGCGCCGCCGCGGGAAGCGCTCGCCGGGCGCCGCCCAGGAGCGCTCGTAGTAGGCGACGAGCACGCGGCAGGCCTCGTTGACGTCGCGCGCGAAGTACTGCGCCTGGCCGTTGGGGCCCATGATGCGCTCGTAGCCGCCGATGCCCTGGTTGTCCTCGGCGGAGACGCCGCCGGAGTAGTCGAGGGCGTCCTTGCCGGTGAGCACCATGGCGCCCTGCGGCGTCATGATCAGGATGCCGCGGGTGTGCATCAGCATGGTGGCCTCGGCGTTCCAGTACGGCTGGGCGCCGACGTTGACCCCCGGCACCACCAGGTTGACCTCGCCGCCGGCCTGCGTGAACTCGACCAGCCGGCGCAGCACGCGGGCGATCCAGTCCATGTTCTCGGTGCCGCTCTGCATCGAGATCTTGGCGCCGCCGGAGACTGCGAACCACTCGACCGGCACGTGCAGCCGCGCGGCGAGGTCGAGGGCGGCGAGGACGCGCCGGCACTCCGGCTCGGCCAGGGCGCCCATGCCGCGCGTCGGGTCGGAGGCGAGCAGCACGCGGGTCATCCCCTCCGGGTAGG
This sequence comes from uncultured Thermoanaerobaculia bacterium, assembly GCA_964557755.1. Classification (GTDB taxonomy): domain Bacteria; phylum Acidobacteriota; class Thermoanaerobaculia; order Multivoradales; family JBCCEF01; genus CAZLBJ01. Next base: position 1,052 of record CAZLBJ010000324.1, on the reverse strand, counting down.
CGGCGGTGAAGTTGCGCACCACGCCGAGCACCAGGTTGGCGTCGTTCTCGCCCGGCTCGCGGTCGACCGGCACGGCGCGGCCGTCGTCGTCGAGGTCGTACTCCACGAACTCGCCCGGCGGCAGGTCCGACTCGGTGCCGCTCTGCGGCGCCAGCAGGCGGATCAGCTCGTAGGGGTAGACCAGGCCGCGGCGGCGCAGGCGCACCACCTTCGACTGGTACTCGCTGAGCGGCTCGATCGGCCGGTCGCCCGACTCGCGGAAGCGCAGCATGACGCCGTGGCCGGTGGGTTGCGACAGCTCGATCACCGCCGGCCGCGCCTCGGCGCTCCGCGGGTCCGGCAGCCGGCCGCTGACCACCGCTTTCTGCATCCCCAGCCCCTCGACGGCGGGCGCCAGGCGGCGGATCAGGGCGCGCAGCCGCTCGCCGGGCAGCTCGAGCAGCGGCCACAGGTAGAGCACCACCCGGTTCCACTGCAGCCGCGTCTCGGCGGTGCGCTGCGACTGGAAGCGGCGGATCACCGCCAGCGACTCGTGGAACATGCGCTCGAGGTGGGGGAAGCGGATCGGCCCGTCGCCCTGCGGCTGCGGCGTCAGGTCGCGCACCTCGGCGATGACGAACAGCCGCTCGTCCTGCGGGTTGGCGCGCGCCGTGCCGCGGAAGGCGTAGATGTCGTCCGGCGAGCGCAGGCGCTCGACCTCGAAGTTGCGCAGCCGCCACAGCTCCAGCCGCTCCGCCAGCATCGGGTGGATGTCGCGCACGAAGCGGTCCTCCTCCCACCCCTTCTTCGCCGGGCGGAAGGTGAAGTGGTGCAGGCGGTCGCCGTCCGCCCACACCGATGTGACGACGCGCACGGCGCGCCGCGGCAGGCCGGCAGCCTCGACGGCGGCGTGGGCGCGCGCCGCCAACTCGTCGGCCGGCGGCATGTCGCCGGCGAGGTGGAAGAGCAGGTCGGCGACGCCGCGCTGGCGCAACCCCGAGCCCTTGCGCACCGCCCGCGACGCCTGCGCCGCCGCCTCCTCGAGCGCCTCCCACGGAGCCTGGGTGAGGACG
>CAZLBJ010000323.1:0-4666 GCA_964557755.1 uncultured Thermoanaerobaculia bacterium | reverse complement strand
CTCGCCTGCGGCTCGCCGGCCACCGGGGCGGCCAGCGGGGAGCTGCCGGACTGCGAGTGGTGCGGCGCCCGGGAGGCGCCGGCGGAGCTGTCGTGGCAGGCGCGGATCGCGCCGCCGGACGAGCCGGGGGAGCGGCTGGTGCTGGAGGGGACGGTGTACCGGGCGGACGGAGAGACGCCGGCGCCCGGGGTGGTGATCTACGCGTACCACACGGACGCCGAGGGGATCTACTCGAAGCGCGGCGACGAGACCGGCAACGGCCGCCGCCACGGCCGCCTGCGCGCCTGGGTGCGCACCGGGGAGGACGGCCGCTACCGCTTCGACACCATCCGCCCCGCCAGCTACCCGAACAACACCATCGCCCAGCACGTCCACATGACCGTGCTACCGCCGGACGGCGAGGAGTCCTGGATCGACGACGTCAACTTCACAGACGACCCCCTGCTCAGCGAGCGCGACCGCCGCGACCCGCCCCCCGGCCGCGGCGGCTCCGGCGTCGTCACCCCCCGCCGCGACGCCGACGACGCCTGGCACGCGACGCGGGACGTCGTCCTCGAGCGATAGCCCCCCTCAGGTCGCCACCACGTTCACCAGCCGGCCCGGCACGTAGATCACCTTGCGCACCGTCAGGCCCTCCGTGAACTTCTTGGCGCCTTCGCTCTCCAGGGCGGCGGCCTCGGCGGCCTCGCGGGCGACGTCGGCCGGCACCGTCAGGCGGTCGCGGACCTTGCCATTGACCTGGACCACCAGGGTGATCTCGTCCTCGGCCGCCGCCGTCTCGTCGTACTCGGGCCAGGGCTGGAGGTGCACCGACTCCTCGCCGCCCGTCCGCTGCCAGAGCTCCTCGGCGACGTGGGGGACGATCGGGGCCATCAGGCGCAGATAGGCGGAGACCGCCTCGTCCCACTCGGCGCTGCCCGCGGCGCCGGCCTGGGCCGCCGAGGACATCTCGTTGAGCAGCTCCATCAGCGCCGACACCGTGGTGTTGAACTGCAGCTCCTCGAAGTCGCGGGTGAGCTGGCCGATGGCCTGGTGGAGCTTGCGGCGCAGGTGGCGCAGCACCGCCGCGTCGGCCTCCGCCGGCGGCGGCTCGGCGGCGCCCTCGCGGCGCCCGGGGTCGAGCACCACGTTCCACACTCGGCGCAGCCAGCGCGAGGTGCCCTCGATGCCGGCGTAGCTCCACGGCGCGCCCTGCTCCCAGCGGGCGAAGAACATCAGGTAGGCGCGCACGGTGTCGGTGCCGTACTCGGCCACCAGCGCGTCCGGCGCCACCACGTTGCCGCGGCTCTTCGACATCTTCTCGGAGTCCTCGCCGAGGATCATCCCCTGGTTGCGGAGCCGCAGCATCGGCTCGTCGCCCTGCACCACGCCGAGGTCGCGGCACGCCTTGTGGAAGAAGCGCGTGTAGATCAGGTGCATGGTGGCGTGCTCGATGCCGCCCGTGTAGGTGTCGACCGGCATCCAGTAGCGGTACTCGGCCGGGTCGAACGGGCCGTCGGCGTAGCGCGGCGACAGGTACCGCAGATGGTACCAGGACGAGTCCATGAAGGTGTCCATGGTGTCGGTGTCGCGCTCGCCGGGGCCGCCGCACCGCGGGCAGTCGACGTCCTTCCAGGTCGGGTGGAGCTTGAGCGGGCTCTCGCCGGTCGGCTTCCACTCGACGTCGTCAGGCAGGGTCACCGGCAGCTCGTCCTCGGGCACCGCCACCGGACCGCACTCCGGGCAGTGGACGATGGGGATCGGCGCGCCCCAGTAGCGCTGGCGCGAGATCAGCCAGTCGCGCAGGCGGTAGTTGACCGTGCGCTCGCCGGCGCCGCGCTCGGCGAGCCAGGCGCAGGTGCGCTCGAAGGCCTCCTCTGCCGCGGTGCCGGCCAGCTCGCCGACCGCCATCGAACCGCGCGCCGGCACCGCCGACTCCATCGCCTCGGCCTCGGGCAGCGAGCCGTCCTCGCCCGCCACCACCGGCCGCACCTCGAGGCCGAAGCGGCGCGCGAACTCGAAGTCGCGCTGGTCGTGCGCCGGCACCGCCATGATGGCGCCGGTGCCGTAGGTCACCAGCACGTAGTCGGCGATCCACACCGGCACCCGCTCGCCGCTCGCCGGGTTGACCGCGAAGCCGCCGGTGGGGACGCCGGTCTTCTCGCGGTCGGCCGCCTCGCGCTGGATGTCGGTCTGCCGCCCGGCCTGCTCGGCGTAGGCCTCGACCTCGGCGCGCCGGTCGTCGCTGGCCAGCGCCTCGACCGCCGGGTGCTCCGGGGCGAGCACCAGGAAGGTGGCCCCCCACAGGGTGTCGGGGCGGGTGGTGAAGACCTCGATGTCCGGCCCCGGCCCGGCGGCGGTCACCGTCTCGAAGCGGATGCGCGCCCCCTCCGAGCGTCCGATCCAGTTGCGCTGCAGGGTCTGGACGCGCTCCGGCCAGTCGAGGCCCGAGAAGTCGAGCAGCTCCTCGGCGTAGCGCGTGGTGCGGAAGAACCACTGCGCCAGCTCCTTGCGAATCACCGGCGTGCCGCAGCGCTCGCACACCCGGTCCTCGCCGATCACCTGCTCGCGGGCGAGGGTGGTGTTGCAGGAGGGGCACCAGTCGACCGCCGCGCGCTTGCGGTAGGCGAGATCACCGGACAGTAATTGCAGGAATAGCCACTGTGTCCACCGATAATAGCCCGTATCGGCCGAGACTATCTCCCTCCGCCAGTCGTACATTGCTCCCATGCTGCGCAGCTGCGCCCGCATCCGCGCGATGTTGGCGAAAGTCCACGTCCGAGGGTGAATGTTGTTCTGGATCGCCGCGTTCTCCGCCGGCAGGCCGAAGGCGTCGAACCCCATCGGAAAGAGAACATTGTAGCCACGCATGCGCTTAAATCGGGCTCGGGCGTCCGACGGCGTCATCGCGTACCAGTGCCCGATGTGGAGGTTGCCCGACGGGTACGGCAGCATGGTCAGCGCGTAGTGCTTCGGCCGCGACTCGTCGACGTCGGCGTGGTAGAGGCCATCGGCCTCCCAGCGCTGCTGCCAGCGCGGCTCGATCTCGGCGGGGTCGTAGGGCGGGATGCGGTCGGCGTCGCTCATCGTTCGCTCACCTTGCCGGCAATGGAATCGGTCCGCGGGCGGCCCGGCCCGCGGAGTCGCACATCGTACCGCAGCCGGCCCGCTCAGCCGTGGAAGCGGCGGCCGGCGGCCGCCATCTCGCGCAGCAGCGGCGCCGGCGCCAGGCGCTCGGCTCCGTTCCCTGCGGCCCGCTCCGCGTAGCGCTCCAGGCGCTCGACGGCGTAGCCGGCGCCCTGGCGGTCGGCCTCCTTGAGGATGCCGCCGCGGAAGGGCGGGAAGCCGAGGCCGAAGATCACCCCGATCTCGACGTCCACCGGCTTCGAGATCACCCCGTCCTCGATGCAGCGCGCCGTCTCGTTGAGCATCTGCAGCCAGCAGCGCTCGACGATCTCCGCCTGCGGCAGCGGCCGCGGCGACCAGTCGAGCAGTGCGTACACCGACTCGTCGACGCCCTTGGCGCCGCGCGCCGCCTTCTTGCCATCGGCGCCGTAGCGGTAGAAGCCCTTGCGTCCCTTGCGGCCGGTGCGGCCGTCGTCGAGCATGCGGGCGAAGACCGGCGGCGGCGCCAGGCGGTCGCCGAAGTGGGCGCGCATGGTGGCGCCGGCGTGGGCGGCGACGTCGAGGCCGACCTCGTCGAGCAGAGTCAGCGCCACGACCGGGAATCCCCGGCCCTCGATCGCGCGGTCGATCTCCTCGACGCGGGCGCCCTCGGCGAGCATCCACGCCGCCTCGTTGAGGAAGGGGCCGAGGACGCGGCTGGTGAAGAAGCCGGGGCCGTCGTCGACCACGATCACCGTCTTGCCCATGCGCCGGCCGAGGGCGACGGTGGCGGCCACCACTTCCGGCGCGGTGCCCGGGTGGCGGATCACCTCGAGCAGCGGCATCTTGTGCACCGGGCTGAAGAAGTGCATGCCGACGACGCGCTCCGGCCGCCGCGCCGCCGCGGCGATCGATGCGATCGGCAGCGTCGAGGTGTTCGACGCGAACACCAGCCCCTCCGGCGCCGCGTCCTCGGTCTCGCGCAGCACCCGGTGCTTGACGTCGAGCTCCTCGAACACCGCCTCGACGACGAAGCCGCAGCGGGAGAGGGCGGCCTGGTCCGCCGTGCCGTGGATGCGCGCCAGACCACGGCTCGCCTCGACATCGGTGAGCCGCCGCCGCGCCCGCAGCTCGGCGAAGCGCTCGGCGGCGTAGCCCAGGCCGCGGCCGACGGCGGCGACGTCGCGGTCCTTCATCACCACCTCGACGCCCTGGTGCGCCAGCACCTGGGCGATGCCGGCGCCCATCAGGCCGGCGCCGAGGACGCCCACCGGCCCGCGCGGCTCCGGCGCCTCGCGCGCCAGCGCCGCGGCCCGCGACTCGACGTCGTTCTTCATGAAGAAGATGCCCATCAGGTTCTTCGCGGTGTCGGAGAGCACGAGGTCGGCGAAGGCGGCGGCCTCGACCTCCAGCGCCCGCTCGAGCGGCAGCCGCACGCCGTCGCGCACCGCGTCGAGCGCCACCAGCGGCGCCGGGTAGTGGCCGCCGGTCTTCGCCAGCACCCGCCCCTTGGCCTTCTCGTAGACCAGGCGGTCGGCGAGCGGCGTCCGCGCCAGCAGGCCGGCGGTGCGCGCGGCGAGCG
>CAZLBJ010000322.1:0-5095 GCA_964557755.1 uncultured Thermoanaerobaculia bacterium | reverse complement strand
GCCGCGCCGCGCGCCGGTACGTGGTCGCCGCCGCGGGGTGCAGCCACAATGACGCCGAAGACGACACCCGGAGTCTGGAGACCTCTCGATGAAAAAGCTGCTCCTCTTCGCGTTGACCCTGCTGCTGCCCCTGCTGATGCTGGCGCTGACCCTGTCCAGCGCGGCCTACGCCGGTCCCGCCGGCGGCGGCCTCGACGCCCAGGTCGAGCTCTCGGCCGCCGCGCGGTAGGCCCCGACGCTCTGTCTTTACTTCTGAACCCATCCTCGGGAGGTCCTCGGTGAGATCGTCTCGCCTCGCTCCACTCGCGTCCGCCCTCGCCGTCCTCGGCGCGCTGGCCGCGGCGCCCGCAGCCGGCCAGGAGGCCTGCAGCGACTGCCACGACGTCGAGGTGCCGGAAGCCTCGGCGCACGCCCCGTTCGGCTGCGCCGACTGCCACACCGGTGTCGAGGGCTACCCGCACCCCGAGGAGATCACCCTGGGCGCCGCGGTCTGCGCCCAGTGCCACGACGCGACGGACGAGGTCGAGGCCAGCGTCCACGCCGGGCTCGCCGACTGCGCGAGCTGCCACGGCGGCAGCCCGCACGCGGTGCTGCCGCTCGACGATACGCAGTCGACGGCGGCGCCGCGCCAGCAGCCCGCCACCTGCGGCCAGTGCCACGACGAGGCGCTGGTCGCCGCCTTCGTCGCCAGCGTGCACGGCGACGCTCTGCTGAAGTCCGGCCTCTCGGTGGCACCGAGCTGCGCCGGCTGCCACGGCGCCCACGGCGTGCAGCCGGCCGACGACCCGCGCTCGCGCGTCTCCTTCGAGCAGACGCCGGAGACCTGCGGCAGCTGCCACGACCTGATCCTCGACGAGTGGACCACCGGCGCCCACGGCATGGCCTGGGCGGAGCGCTCCGCGGACGGCGCGGCGGCGGCCGGCGAGGGCGCCGCGCTGCCGGCGCCCGTGTGCTCGACCTGCCACAGCTCGCACGAGATCGAGCGGCCCGGCGAGCGGCGCCAGCGCCTGTCCAGCGTCGAGGTGTGCGGCGACTGCCACGGCGGCCGCTTCGAGACCTACCGCGACAGCTTCCACGGCCAGGCGACCAGCCTGGGGTTCGTGCTCGCCGCCACCTGCGCCGACTGCCACGGCAACCACGTCAACCTGCCGCCTTCGAACCCCGCCTCGAGCGTCCACCCCGACAACCTGGCCGCCACCTGCGGCAAGTGCCACGGCGACGTCTCGGCGGGCTTCCTGACCTTCGAGCCGCACGCCGACCCGTCCGACCGCGAGGAGTCGCACGACGGCGTCTACTGGATCTACGTCTTCATGACCGGCCTGCTGATCGCCGTCTTCGCCTTCTTCGGCCTGCACACCCTGCTGTGGCTGCAGCGGGCGCTGGTCGGCTGGGCGCGCGGCGAGCTCGAGCACGCCCACGACACCGGCGGGCCGTGGGTCCGGCGCTTCAGCCGCTTCCACCGCGGCACGCACCTGTTGATCATCGTCAGCTTCCTGACCCTCGCCGCCACCGGGCTGCCGCTGAAGTTCCACTTCACCGGCTGGGCGCAGGCGCTGGCCTCGATCCCGGGCTTCATCGAGGTCGCCCACGTGCTGCACCGCATCGCGGCGGTGGTCACCTTCGGCTACGCCTTCGCCCACCTCGGCTACCTGTTCAAGCGCGCCGTGCTCGACCGCAAGGGCGGCCTGCTCTACGGCTGGCGCTCGATGGTGCCGCGGCCGCAGGACCTCGTCGACCTGGCGCGCAACCTGCGCTGGTTCCTCTACCTCGGGCCGCGGCCGCGCTTCGACCGCTGGACCTACTGGGAGAAGTTCGACTACTTCGCGGTCTTCTGGGGCATCCCGATCATCGGCCTCTCCGGGCTGATGCTGTGGTTCCCGCAGGTGTTCACCGCCGTGTTGCCCGGCTGGACGCTCAACGCCGCCTGGGTGGTGCACAGCGACGAGGCGCTGCTGGCCACCGGCTTCATCTTCATCTTCCACTTCTTCCACACCCACCTGCGGCCGGAGGCGTTCCCGATGGACCCCGTGATGTTCGTCGGCGCCATGCCGCTGGCACGGTTCAAGGACGAGCGGCCGCACGAGTACCGGCGGCTGGTGGAGCGGGGCGAGCTCGAGCAACACTTCGTGGAGCCGCCGCCGGCCTACAAGCTCCACCGGGCGCGCATCTTCGGCTTCGCGGCGGTGGCCGTCGGCCTGGCGCTCGCCGCCGGCATCCTGATCGGCGTGTTCCTCTAGCCCGCATCGGCGGTCTTCTCGGCGCCGCCCGGCAACAGGCGGGGGGCGGCGATCAGCGCCGCGCCGTAGACGGCGAGGGCCGCGAAGAGGGTCGCCGGCCGCCCCATCGGCAGGTCCTCGACCGCCAGCTTCAGCGCCCCCAGCGCGAGCAGCGGGTAGACGAGCAGCCGGGCCTCCGCCAGGCCGGGCCGGCGCGCCGCGACGGCGGCGAGCAGGGCGAGCGCGGCGAGCACGGCCGTGCGCAGCGCCGCCAGCACGCCGGCGTCCACCGCCGCCGCGCCGGGCACGCCCGCCAGGCCGGGGGCCGCCAGCGCCAGCGCCGTACCCGCCAGACCGACCGCCAGGACGACCAGCAGCGCCAGCCGCGGCGCCACGGCGGCGCGCCCCCAGAACGGCGAGCGGCGGGGCAGGGGCCGCAGCAGCATCGCCGCCACCGCCGCCAGCTCCGCCGCCGCGGCGGCGCCGAGCGCAGGCCAGGCGAGCGCCGCCGGGGCGCCCAGCGACCACAGGCCCAGGCGCAGCAGGCCGGAGGAGGCGGCGGCGAAAGCGGTGAACAGCGCCGCCATGGCGGCCAGCGAGACGCTGCCCAGGCGGGCGGCGGCGAGGGCCAGCAACACCGCGACCCCGGTCCACAGCAAGGCCTCGGCCGTCGCCGGCAGCAGCAGACCGGTGGCGCCGAGGAGCAGAGGGCAGCCGACGGCTGCGTGGTAGAGGAAGGCCGGCCGGCGCTCGGCACGGCGGCGCAGCGAGATTGCCGCGGCGGCGAAGGCGGCGGCGGCGAGCAGGAGGCCGCCGGCGGCCACCCACGGCGCGAGGGTGGGAACGCGGTGCGCAACCCACACCGCGCCGCCGTAGCCCACCGCCAGGGCGGCGGCCGTCTGCAGCAGCTCGAAGGGCCCGACCCGCCAGGCGGGCCGCGACCTCGAAAGACGCGAGAAGGTGCCCGCGTAGACCAGGGGCAGCGCGAGCTGCAGCCCGACCAGGACGGCCAGGGGCCCCCTCCAGCGGTCGTGGGCGACGAGCACCAGGGGCAGCAGCAGCGCGACGTCGGCGGCGGCGGCGGCGAGCCAGCGCAGGCCGCGCCACGCCGCGTGCTCGCCGAGCCACAGGGTGGCGGCGGCGAGGGCGAGGAGGACGGCGCAGTAGGCGGCGGGGGAGCCGGCGGCGAGCAGCAGCACCCAGGCGGCGCCGACGGCACCCGCCGTGACCAGCCAGGCGGCCAGGCGGAGGCCGCGGTGGACGCTCACCGCCAGGCCGGCGGCGGCGGCCGCGGCGAGGACGGCGGCGCCGGCGGCGGGCGGGACGACGGCGAAGCGCAGCACCGCCTCGGCGACCAGGGGGAAGGCGAGGAGGGCGAAGGCGAGGACGTGGTAGGTGGCGCTGCGCCCGGCGGCGCGTCCGGCGACACGACGGGTGGCAAGGCCGGCGAGGGCGAGCCAGAGCACGGCGTAGGCGAAGCCGAGTCCCACCCCCGCCGCGTCGGCGACGGCCGGCGTCTCGGTCACCGCCCGTAGCAGGAAGCCGCCGCCGAGCGCCATCAGCGTGCGTCCCACCAGGCCGAGGTCGGCGAGGAAGGCGCGGCCGGCGTGGTCCTGCGGCGCCGGCGGCGTCCCGGCGGCGGTGGCCGCCGGGGCGGCCGCGGCGGCCATGACGGCGATGGGAGCGGCCGCGATGGGAGCGGAGGCGCCACCCTCCAGGGTCCCGAGCCGGGCATCCACGCCTTCCAGCCGCCGTCGCAGGGCGAGCACCTCCCCCTCCAGGCGGGCCAGGCGTTCGTCGGGGCCCATCGGCACCTCCGTGTCGTTCAGGTTCGCCGGCGGTCCTCCGTCTCCGCTGCGTCGCTCACGAGCCGAGTTGGCGGATCTTCAGCGCCAGCCCGACGAGGGCGAGGGCGATCAGCCCCAGGCTGACCGTCAGGCCGCGCCGCCGGTACCCCAGCTCCTCGACCGCCTCGGCGGCACCCTCCAGCGCCTCGGCGGCGTGCTCGCGTCCCTCGGCGTACTTCGCCTCGAAGGCTCCACCCTCGGCGCTGGAGAAGGTGTGGACCAGCACCTCGAGCTCGATCTGGGCGTCCACCGCCTGGTCGATGGCCCGCGCCGGCGGGCGCACCTCGACGCCACCGCGGCGCGCTGCCAGCAGCATGCGCTCGGCGCGCGCGGTCAGCGAGGTCACCTCCAGCATGCGGGAGAGCTGCTCGCCGGCGGTGGCGAGGCCGACGGCCTCGTCCGCGAGGTCCGGTTGCGCCGCGTGGCAGTCGGTGCAGCGCACCACCGGGGCGCGCACCGGCTCGCCGCTCACCGGGTCGTCGTACTCGTAGTAGGTCTTGCCGACGCGGAACTTGTCGAACAGGCGCTGGAAGGCCGGCCGCGGCCGCCGCTCGCCGGCCGCCCCGTCCGCCTCCTCGCCGGCGGTGGTGTGGAACGGCAGCAGCAGGGCCTGGTCGACCAGCCAGTCGTAGCGCGCGTCACCCTCGAGTCCGAGGTCCGACGCCTGCGCCACGAGCGACGCCTGCACCTCCGCGAAGTGGCGGCGCACCGCCTCCGGCTCGAGCGCAGCGAGGCCGCCGGCGACCACCGGCTCCACCGGCGAGCCCTCCGGGGCCTCGCCGGCGGCGTGGCAGAAGGTGCACGGCGTCGCCGGCAGCGGCGCCAGCATGGCGAGGGTCGGGCGCACGATGCCGTGGTTGCCGTGGCAGGTCGTGCACTCGGTGAAGGTGCGCAACGAGGCCAGCGACCCCCGCGGCTGCGGCGCCTCGTGGCAGGCGGTGCAGCCCTCGCCGTCGACCGAGGCGAGGAAGTCGTTGTGGTCGTGGAACCCCTGCCGCTTGGCACTGGCGCGGAACAGCTCCGCCTCGCGGC
>CAZLBJ010000321.1:0-9355 GCA_964557755.1 uncultured Thermoanaerobaculia bacterium | reverse complement strand
TCTGGAGCGCGCCAGGGGCCATACCCGCCGGAGTCCGATACCGGTGGCGGCGCGCGGAAGCCGAAGCGAGCCTCCCGCCAAAGTCCTCCTCGTAGCTCGCTGGTCCCAGGCCAGGAGCCCCGCCCCCGGCCCGTCCCCGGCACTCTCGCTACAACCCCCCGACCGGCACGCGCCCCAACAAGTACTTCAAGTCGTCGTCCGTCCAGCGGATCCCTGCCCCCACGAACAACGAGTCGAATTCGTCGACCAGCGGGTCGTCGTACCCGCCCTGGAGATAGATGTTGTCGTTCACGTACCACTTCCCGGTCAACCTCAAATGCGGGTCCAGGTCGTCTTCCCTGTCGAACGAGAACGCCTGGAAGTCCAGCCAGAAGCGGCGGTCGAAGAACGGGTACTCGGCCTGGACGCCGAAGTCCTCCTCCAGGATGCCCGTCCACAGGCGGAGGCCCGACTCCCAGCGGTAGCCGACCATGGCGGTCATCACCGGCTCGTCCTCCATGGTCACCGTCTCGACGCGCGTCGTCTCCGCCACCCCGTCCGGTCCGGTGGTGGTGATCACCTGCGTCTTCGTCCGCTCGTCGCCGCGCGGCGTCTGGGCGATGCCGACGCGGTACATCCGCCGCGCTTCCGCCCGCGGGAACAGCGTCAGGCCGACGCCGCCGTAGGAGTCGGTGTCCGACTCCGCCGGCACCCAGCCCTGCATGTCGACGTCCAGACGCAGGCGGTTGACGCGGCCGAGGGTGTCCGACAGCTCCCCCACCCCGCCCTGGATCGAGTCCAGCGTCGCCACCAGCTCGTCGTGCGCCTCCTCCGAGGTGAGGAGCTTGCCCATCGTGCCCTCGCCGCGGGCCAGGCGGCCGGTGATCTCGTTGAGGTCGGCGACCGAGGTCTTCAGCTCCTCGGTGATCTCCTCGACGTTGCGCGCGCTGGTGCCCACCGCGCCGCGGTTCTCCGCCACCACCGCCTGCACCTCGCCGAGGAGGGCCTGGAGCTGGCCGGAGAGGCGCGGCAGCTCCGCCGCCAGGGTGGCGCTCACCAGCTCGAAGTTGCCGATGGTGGCGCCCATCGCCTGGCGGTTGGTCTCCACCAGGATGCGGATCTCGGCGCTCGCCGCCTCGAGGTTCTCGATCAGGCGCGACAGCGAGGTGTCCGCGCCTTCGCCGGTGAGGCTCGCCCCCAGCGGGTCGGTGAGGCCGACGATCGAGTCCGCCACCTGGTTGAGCTTCGCCATCGCGTCGTCGAAGCCGGGCGGCGTGACGCCGGGGATGGTGGCGCCCTCCGGCAGCGGCGGCGCGCCGACCGGCCCCGGCACCAGCTCGACGTACTTGTCGCCCAGCAGGCCGAGGTTGGAGATGCGCGCAAAGCTGCCCTCGGTGAGTGGCACCTCCTGCTCGAGCAGCAGGTGGACGCGCGCCTCGCGGCCGTCGAGCGAGATGCCGTCGACGCGCCCCACGCGCACGCCCGCCACCCGGATCGCCGACTTGTCGTCCAGCCCCGCCACCGAGTCGAAGACGGCGTCGATGCGGTCGCCCTTTGCCGCGAACGGGTTGAAGTCCTCGATGCGCAGTATGAAAAAGCCCAGCAGCAGCAGGACGATGAGGGCGAAGATGCCGACCTTGACGGCTTGGCTCATGCTCTTCCCTTCCCGGCGCGGCGGTCACCGCCGTCGTCGTCGGACAGCGGGCCGCTCGACTCGCCGCGGATGAACTGCTGCACCCGCGGGTCGTCGGACCGGCGGAACTCCTCCGGCGGCGCCAAAGCGATGATCTTACCTTCGTGCAGCATGCCGATCCGGTCGGCGATGCGGAAGGCGCTGGTCATGTCGTGGGTGATGGTGATGGCGGTCGAATCCAGCCGCCCCAAGAGCTCGAGGATCACCTCTTCGATCTGCGCCGAGGTGACCGGGTCGAGGCCGGTGGTCGGCTCGTCGAAGAGGACGATCTGCGGCTCGAGCGCGATGGCGCGCGCGAAGCCCACCCGCCGCCGCATGCCGCCGGAGAGCTGCGCCGGCATCTTGTCGCCGATGCCGCCCAGCTTGACCATCTCGAGACAGCCGTCGACCCGCTCGTAGATCTCGGCCAGCGGCCGCTTCGTCTGCCGCTTCAAGGGAAAGGCGACGTTCTCGCGCACCGTCATCGAGTCGAACAGCGCGCCCTCCTGGAAGGCCATGCCGAAGCGGCGCCTGAAGCGGGTGATCTCGCGGTAGCCGAGGGTCGAGACGTCGATGCCGTCGACCTCGACGAGGCCCCGGTCCGGCTGCATCAGGCCGATGACGTGCTTGAGCAGCACGCTCTTGCCGGTGCCGGAGGCGCCGATGATGACCAGCGACTCGCCGGTGCGCACGTCGAGGTCGATGCCGGTGAGCACCTTCTTCGGCCCGAACGACTTGTGCAGGTCGCGCAGCCGCACGGTGAGCTCGCCGCCGCGCCGGTCGCGGTCGAGCGGCGCCTCGGCGAGGCCCGGCCGGGTGTCGGCTGCCGTGTCGGGGGAGGCCATCAGAACAGCAGCTTGGTGAGGAAGAAATCGGTGATCAGGATGGCGATCGAGGCGGTGACCACGGCGCTGGTCGTCGAGCGGCCCACGCCCTCGGCCCCGCCGGTGGTGTAGAAGCCCTTCTGGCAGCCGATGACGGCGATCAGCAGGCCGAACGCCGCCGCCTTGATCAGCCCGGACATCAGATCCTGGAGGTCCATGTACTGGAACGTGTTCTGGCTGTAGGCGACGGGGTTGGCGCCCATCATCACCACCGACACGAGATAGCCGCCGAAGATGCCGAGCCCGTTGCCGAGCATGACCAGCAGCGGCAGCGTGACCGTCGTCGCCCACACGCGCGGCACCACCAGGTAGTGGATCGGGTCGGTGGCCATCACCTCCAGCGCGTCGATCTGCTCGGTCACCCGCATGGTGCCGAGCTCGGCGCCCATCGCCGAGCCGGAGCGCCCGGCGACCACCAGCCCGCCGAGCACCGCCGACAGCTCGCGCACCATCGACAGCGCCACCAGCGAGCCGACGTAGCTCTCGGCGTGGAAGCGCTGCAGCGTGGTGAAGGTCTGGAGCGCCAGCACGGCGCCGGTGAAAAGCGTCGTCAGCGTGATCACCGGCACCGACTCGACGCCGACGCGCACCATCTGGCGCAGGAGCTGGCGCCAGTCGTAGGGCGGCCTGACGGTCCACACCAGGGTGCGCCACAGCATCAGGAAGAAGCGGCCCAGCTCGGTGAGGAACGCCTCGACCGGGCCGGGCAGCACGAAGCGCGGCGCGGCCTCCTCCTCGCGCGCCGCCGCCGCCTCGCCGCCGCTCACGGCTGCGAGCCCCGGTGGCGCGAGGTCACTCCCACCAGCTCGCCGCCCTGCATGTAGCGGCGCGGCAGGCGCAGGCCGAGGCCGCAGGTGATCTCCCACGGGATGGTGCCGGCGTGGCCGGCGAGCTCGACGGCGGTGATCGTCTCTCCGCCCTGGCGGCCGAGCAGCACCACCTCGTCGCCGACCTCGGCTTCGATGCCGGTGACGTCGAGCAGGGTGAGGTCCATGCTCACCGCGCCGGCCACCGGCACGCGGCGGCCGCGCAGCAGCACCTCGGCGCGGTTGGTGAGCCGCCACGGGTAGCCGTCGCCGTAGCCCACCGCCACCACCGCAAGCCGGCTCGGCCGCCGCGCCACCCAGCGCGAGCCGTAGCCGGCGGCGCGGCCGGCCGGCACCTCGCGCACCTGGCACACCGGCGCGTGCAGCGACATCACCGGCTCGAGGTCGATCCTCCCCGCCGGATCGACGCCGTAGAGGGCGATACCCAGGCGCACCAGGGCGAAGCGGCTCTGCGGGCGGTGGAGTCCGGCCGCGGAGTTGGCGAAGTGGACGAGCACCCGCTCGCGCTCGGCGGCGTCGAGCATCTCCAGGGCGGCGTCGAAGCGCGCTTCCTGGGCCGGGTTGCGGTCGCTGTCGAGCTCGGCGTCGCCGAAGTGGGAGAAGAAGCCCGCCAGCTCGAGGCGCGGGTGGCGGCGCACGGCGTCGAGCACCGCGGGGAGGTCGTCGAGCGAGAAGCCGAGGCGGCTCATGCCGGTGTCGACCTTGAGGTGGACGGGCTGCACCGGCCCCGGCCCGGCGAGCGCCTCGCGCCACAGGGCGAGTTGCTGCGCGCTGTACACCGACGGCAGCAGGCGGTGCATCTCGAAGAGAGGGAGCTGCGGCGGCTCGACGAAGCCGAGCACCAGGATCGGCAGCTCGGCGTTGGCGCGGCGGAGCTGTACGCCCTCCTCGACGCGCGCCACGGCGGCGAGGGCGGCGCCCTCCTTCTCCAGGGTGAGCACCACGCGGCGCACCCCGTGGCCGTAGGCGTCGGCCTTGACCACCACGCCGCTCGCCGCCGGCGCCACCAGGTCGGCAAGGCGCCGGTAGTTGCGCACCAGGGCGTCGAGGTCGACCTCGACCCGGGAGGAGCCGAGCGCCTCGGCGACCTCGCGGACGAGCGACTCCCCTGACTCGGCCGCGGCGGCGTCGTCCGCCGCCTTCCAGGTGTCGACGGGGTTCACGGGAGGACTCCGGCGGCCATCAGGACGGCGGCGCCGCGGAGTCGAAGCCGTGGCGGTCGAGGTTGCGGAAGCTGGTCGTCTCGCCGAGGAAGACCAGGTCGACGGTGCCGGTCTCGCCGTTGCGGTGCTTGGCGATGATCAGCTCGGCGAGGTTCTTCACCTCCTCGTCGTCCGGGTTGTAGATCTCGTCCCGATAGACGAACGCCACGAGATCCGCGTCCTGCTCGATCGAGTTGTGGACCACGACGCCGTTGGCCACGAAGTTGTGGAGGTGCGGCACAGTCAGGTCGAAGACCTCCTCGCAGCCGTCCGCCTCGACGGACGCGACCTGGTCCCAGTACACGTCGCTCGCGGCCAGCCGGCGCACCTCGTTCGGGTCGACCGCAAGCCGTTCGCCCGGCGCCAGCTCGTCGAGGCGCTTCCAGCCCTCAAAGGTACGGAAGCGGTGGTTGGCGGTGGCGCGGAGCGAGCGGCCGAGGCGGGTGGTGAGCCGGTGGACGGGCTTCTCGCCGGTCGAGAAGGCACGCGACACGGTCGCCGGCACCAGCTCGTAGGAGCGCTCGTCAAGCGCCCAGACGCGGAAGCCGGCGTCCCCGACGAGCTGGCCGAGCGGCACCAGCCCGCCGCCGTCGGCGAGCGGCACGAGGGCATCGCCGGTCAGGCAACCGCTCTCTCTCAGGTCGGCGAGCTGCGGGCGGTGGTCGCTGCCGCGGCGCTCGGGGGCGCGGGAGAGCTGGGAGAGGGCGATCACGGGGAGGTCGAGCTCCTTGGCGAGCTGCTTCAAACCGCGGCTGATGGCGGCGATCTCGAGGTTGCGGTTCTCGTACTTGCCGCCCGCCTGCATCAGCTGGAGGTAATCGAGGATCACCAGCTCGATGCCCTTCTCGGCCTTCAAGCGGCGTGCCTTCGAGGCCACCTCGAGCAGCGACGGGTTGGGCGAGTCGTCGATGTAGAGCGGCGCGTCCGACGACGTCTTCGCCGCCTGGATGATCCTCCCCCACTGCGCCTGCGACAGGTGGCCGCGGCGCAGGCTGCTGAACGGCACGTTCGACTCCGAGCACAGGATGCGCAACGCCAGCTCCTGCTGCGACATCTCCAGCGAGAAGATGGCGGCGCCGCGCTTCTCGCGGATCGCCACGTGCTGGGCGATGTTCAGCGCCAGGCTGGTCTTCCCCATGCCGGGGCGGCCGGCGATGATCACCAGGTTGCCGCGGTTGAGGCCGTGCGTCATGCGGTCGAAGTCGACGAAGCCGGTGGGCACGCCGATCAGCGTCGAGCCGGGCCGCTCCTCGAGGTCCTCCAGCGTCTCGTGGATGATCTCGCCGAGCGACGAGAAGCCGCGCCGCACCGCCTCCTCGCCGAGCGCGAACACCGACTGCTCGGCGCGCGAGAGGGCGACGTCGGCGTCGACGCCGCCGTCCAGGCAGTCGCGGATGATCTCGCCGGAGGCCGCGATCAGCCGCCGCCGCACCGAGCGCTCCTTGACGATCTCGACGTAGGTCTCGACGCGGCCGAGGTCGGGCAGGTCGAGGTCGAGGCTCGCCAGGTAGGCGACGCCCCCAACCTTCTCGAGCACCCCCTTGTGCTCGAGCTTCGCCTGCAGGGTGCGCAGGTCGACCTCGACGGTGGCCTCCTGCAGCTCGAGGATCGTCTCGTAGAGGACGCGGTGCCGCTCGAGGTAGCAGTCCTCGGGCCGCAGGCGCCCTGAGACGGTGGGCAGCACGCGGGGGTCGAGCAGGATCGCGGCGAGGACGGCGCGCTCGGATTCCTCGCTGTGCGGGAGGCTCTTGGGGGGCTGGAGGGCTTGCAGCAGCATCGGTGAGCGGTGATTGTAGCGCGCCGGGTGGGGCGCGGGGTGGCGGAATCATGGCAGCGAGAGGACAGGCGCGGTGCGGGGCACGCGCAGCAGCAGCAGGGCGGCGAGGAGGGCGAGGGCGGCGCCGGTGGCGAAGGCGGCGGCCGGGGACAGGCGGGTCCACAGCAGGCCGAACAGCAGCGACGCCGGGAGCGCGGCGAGGCCGACCACGGCGTGGTAGCCGCCGAGGGCGGTGCCGCGCCGCCCGGCCGGCACGAGGTCGACCACCCACGCCTTCTCGGCCGGCTCGGTGAGCCCGAAGTGGACGCCGTAAGCGAGGAACAGCGCCGCCAGCGGCACCGGCGCGTCGGCGAGCGCGAAGCCGGCGTAGACGGCCGCGTAGACCAGCCAGCCGGCGAGCAGCGTGACGCGCCGCCCCCGGCGGTCCGACCAGCGGCCGCCCCACCACGACGACAGCATCTTCACCACGTGCAGGGCGGACCACAGGACGGCGATCCAGCCCGCGGCGATCCCCGCCTCGGAGAGGCGCAGCAGGAGGAAGGCGTCGGTCGAGTTGCCGAGGGTGAAGACGAGCAGCGCCAGCAGCAGCCGGCGGTAGGGCGTGCCGAGGGAGCGCCAGGCGCCGCGGCTCCAGGCCGGACCCCGCCCTTCAACAGCCTCCGTGCTCCTCGGAAGAGCCGCCCCGCGTACCGCCTGCGCGACAGGCGGCCCCTCCCGCACGTCCGCCCCGCCCGCAACCTGCCCTCCTCTTGCTGATCTGTTGTCTTTTTCCGTCCCCTCCCGCACGAACGCCACCAGCACCGCCAGCGACGCCGCCGCCGGCACCGCCGCCAGCAGGAACACCGTGCGCAGCTCCATCCCGCCCCACCCGAGCAACGCCGCCGCCACCAGCGGCCCGGCCACCGCCCCGGCGTGGTCCATGGCGCGGTGAATCCCGAACGCCGTCCCCCGCCGGTCCACCGCCGTCACGTCGGCGATCAGCGCGTCGCGCGGCGACGTCCGCAACCCCTTCCCCACCCGGTCCGCGAAGCGCAGCGCCAGCACCGCCGGCCAGGTGTGGGCGAGGCCGATCAGCGGCCGCGCGGCGCCGGCCAGCGCGTAGCCGGCCACCACCCAGGGTTTCCTGCGGCCGCCGCGGTCGGACAGCACGCCGGAGACCAGCTTGAGCAGCGCCGCCGTCGACTCGGCGACGCCCTCCACCGCTCCCAGCGCCACCGCGCTCGCCCCCAGCACGCCGGTGAGGAACACCGGCAGCAGCGGGTAGATCATTTCGCTCGAGAGGTCGGTGAGCAGGCTCACCACCCCCAGCGCCACCACCGTCCGCGGCAGAGCCCGGACGAGGGCCGCGGAGCGGGGCGTGGGCATCGCCTAGCGGGCTACGGGTAGATCTTGTTGAGCATGCGCGGGTAGGGGATCGTCTCGCGCAGGTGGGGCACGCCGCACATCCAGGCGACGAAGCGCTCGAGGCCCATGCCGAAGCCGCTGTGCGGGAAGGCGCCGTACTTGCGCACGTCGAGGTACCACTGGAAGGCTTCGACCGGCAGCTCGTGCTCGCGGATGCGGGAGAGCAGCAGGTCGTGGTCGTGGATGCGCTGGCTGCCGCCGATGATCTCGCCGTAGCCCTCCGGCGCCAGCACGTCGAGCGCCAGCGCCAGGTTCGGGTCGGCGGCGTCGGGCTGCATGTAGAACGCCTTCGACGCCGCCGGGTAGCGGTGCACCATCACCGGCTTGTCGAAGTGCTCGGCGAGCGCCGTCTCCTCGTCGCCGCCGAAGTCGTCGCCCCAGGAGACCTCGAAGCCCTTGCCGCGCAGGATCTCGACCGCCTCGCCGTAGGCGATGCGCGGGAACGGCGGCACGATGCGCTCGAGCCTGGCGACGTCGCGCTCGAGGGCGGTGAGCTCCGGCCGGCAGCGCTCGAGCAGGCGGGCGACCACCTCGCAGAGGAACTCCTCCGCCAGGTCGCACATGCCGTCGAACTCGAGGAAGGCGACCTCGGGCTCGACCATCCAGAACTCCATCAGATGGCGGCGGGTCTTCGACTTCTCGGCGCGGAAGGTGGGGCCGAAGCAGTACACCTTGCCGAGCGCCGCCGCCGCCGGCTCGAGGTAGAGCTGGCCGGACTGCGACAGGTACGCCGGCTCGCCGAAGTAGTCGGTCTCGAACAGCGTCGAGGTGCCCTCGCAGGCGGCCGGGGTGAGGATGGGTGAGTCGATCAGCGTGTAGCCGCGGCGCTCGAAGAACTCGCGGATGGCGAAAACGGCGGCGCTGCGCACCTTGAGGATGGCGCGCTGGCGCGGCGAGCGCAGCCACAGGTGGCGGTGCTCCATCAGGAACGCCGTGCCGTGCTCCTTGGGGCTGATCGGATAGTCCTCGGTGAGGTGGAGGAGCTCGAGGCCGGTGAGCTGCACCTCGACGCCGGAGGGCGCGCGGCGGTCCTCCTTGACCAGGCCGGTGAGGGCCAGCGTCGACTCCTGCGCCGCCCGCTCGACCTCCGCCCACGCCGCTTCGCCGACGTCGGCGCGGCTGGCCACCGCCTGCACCGTGCCGCTGCCGTCGCGCACCTGCAGGAAGGCGATCTTGCCGCTCGAGCGCTTGTTCTCGAGCCAGCCGCGCAGCTCCACCTCCTCGCCGGCGTGGCCCGGGAGGAGGGCGATGTCGACGGGGCGGGGTCGAGGGGAACTGGCGCGCTGGGTCGGCTCGGTGGTCATGGGGCGGGCATTCTAGAAGCCGCTCCGGGCGCTTGCAAGCGCGCCGCCGCGGCTCAGGCTCTCCAGGGCCGAGGCGGCGGCGGCCTGCTCGGCCACCTTCTTGCTGCGCCCCTCGCCGCGGCCGTGCGGCTCGCCGCCGACCCGGCACTCGACGGTGAAGCGCTTGGCGTGGTCGGGGCCGGCGGTCTCCAGCAGGCGGTACTCCGGCAGCGGCCAGCCGCGCGCCTGCAGCAGCTCCTGGAGCCGCGTCTTGGCGTCGCCGGCGGCGCCGGCGCGGCGCTCGAGGGCGGCGTCGAGCACCGGGCG
>CAZLBJ010000320.1:0-8906 GCA_964557755.1 uncultured Thermoanaerobaculia bacterium | reverse complement strand
CCGAGGACGAGGGCCACGGCTTCTCGAAGAAGTCCAACAGCGACTACCTGCGCGCCGTCTTCATGCGCTTCGTCAAGACCCACCTGCTGGCCCCGAAGGTCGAGGCGGGCGAGGAGTCGATGGCGGCGGCGGGGGAGTAGGGGCGGCGGCTACGACCGGCTCGCGGCACGACTCTGGGGTGATCACCAGCTCGGATCCCTCGCGCGCCCAGGCACAGTCCCCCTGGTCGCCGGTGCAGATACGCCCGTCGATGCGGGGAGCGATCGGCTCCTCGGCTCGCCGCAGAGCCAGGCAGAGGGCCATCAGCAAGGGTGGGTCTTCCTCGGGGGTAGCCTCCTCCTCGTCGCGGCGTAGACACTGATCGACGATCGCGGCCGCCTGCTGCCAGTCCGCGAGAGGCGGCCGGTCGTCAGCCGGGAGCTTCGGCTCGGCGACGGTGTCCTCTTGGAGCTTGCCCTCGAGGCAGGCGTAGCCGTCCCCGCCGCGGGCCAGGTACGGCAGCGTCGCGACGGTCAGCTTTCCATTCGGCTGCTCGCTCGCATCCGGTTTCCGAAGCAGCTCAAAATTGGTCAAGACGCGGTCGTCGCTACCGTCGCCTTTGGGTCCGTGTCGGAAACGGAAGCCGCTGACGTGCAGGAAGTGACCGGCCCCGGTCCACTCCTCCAGCCCGCGGTTGATCACCTTCTGCAGCTCCACCTCGCTGAGCTCGATCTGCACGATCCGGTTCTCGGGATACGCCACGAGCTCGAGCAGGTCACGGACCCGGATCGGCCCCGGAGGAAGATCCTGGTTCAGGCGTAGCGCGCCGCCGTTGATGAAGGCGACGTCGGCTTCCGGCGAAGCCTCGAGCATCACATCGGCCACCCAGTTGCCGAAGTTGGTCTCCTGCAGCCGGATCTTCTGTTCCTCGGCGTCCAGCCGCACGTCCGTCTTCGCGATCTCGAGGTCCAGGCAACCCGGCCAGCGGCGCATTTCGCCGCACATCCGTTGATCGTGCCTGCGCAGCCAGCGAGTGACGCGCCTCTCCATCCGTCGGTCCCGCCCGGACTTCTGATCCAGGAATCGATAGCTCGGGAAGATCTCTGGCCGCCCGCCCTGACCACGGCGGACGCGCACCACGGCGGCGGTGCGCACCTCGGCGTCCGCCTTGACCACCCAGCGGCCGTCGACCTCACGCACCAGCCGCTCGTGCTCGTGCCCCCCGAGGATCAGGTCCGGCCCCTCCGCTCCGGCCTCGAGGATCGCGACGTCCTCCCCGACCGTCAGGTGGGTCAGCGCCACGACCACGTCGGCGCCCTGCTGGCGCAGCTCGCGGCTCATCGCGAGCGCCGTGTCCACTGGGTCCAGAAAGCGCGCGACATAGCCGGCCTTCTTCTTGTCCGTCGTCAGGCTGAAGATCCCGACCTTCAAGCCGCCGCTCTCGACCAGCGCCGACTGCCGCACGCCACCGCCCTGCCCGCGTGGTGCGTCCGGGATGGCGCCGGTGAACACGACGTTCGAGCCGAGCCAGGTGAACTCCGACTCGAAGACCCTCGCCTTCAGGTTGCTGAAACCCCCCTTGCTTTCCGAGAGATCGAACTCGTGGTTGCCGAAGGTGACGAAGAAGCGCGGATCGAACCCGCGCCTCCCGTCCAGGCGGTTGAGCCCGGCGACCATTTGCTCGCCCTCGTACATCGAGCTGAGCAGCGACGGGAACAGGAAGTCGCCGGCCAGGAAGATCAGCAGGTCGGGATGCTCGCGCTCAAGCTCTCGGCGCAGCGCCCGCACCCGCGCCAAGCCGCCCCCGTTGCCATCGTCCACCCCCTCGATGCGGTAGACATCGTTGACCGACAGCAGCACCGCCTCGCCATGGTCGACGGCTGGACGCCCGCCCCCGGAGGAAGCCCGGACGGACGCATAGACCAGCACGCCGAACAGCACCAAGATGATTGCCGTCAGAACGAAGACCGCAGGTCTCGCACCCTCGTTTTCGTTGGTCATGGAACGGTCGCCAGTATCGGATCGAAGCTCTCAATGGTCAAATTGAAATATTGACTGACTTCTGCCGGTATGAATTCGGTTATACTTATCAGGATGAAGACGGCCGTCTCCATTCCGGACCCGGTGTTCGACGCCGCCGAGGAGCTAGCGGCGCGGCTGCGCGTGTCGCGGAGCGAGCTGTACGCCCGGGCCCTCCGCGAGTTCCTGGAGGACCGCCTCGAACGCACCGTCACCGAGCGCCTCGACGAGGTCTACGCCGGCGGGGAGTCGACGCTCGACCCGGCGCTGGCCCGCCTCCAGTCGGCCTCCCTCGACCGCGACGACTGGTGAATCGAATCAGCGTACGGCGCGGGGAGATCTGGTGGGCGTCGCTGCCGGAACCGGTGGGCTCGGAGCCGGGGCATCGGCGGCCCCTGCTCGTGGTGCAGGCCGACAGCTTCAACCGCAGCCGCATCCAGACCGTCCTCGCGGTGGTCCTGACCACCAACCTGAGCCGCGCGGATGCCCCCGGCAACGTGCTGCTGGTGCGGCGTGAGAGCGGGTTGCCCAGCGACTCGGTGGCGAACGTTTCGCAGGTGGTGACCGCCGACCGCCGCTTCCTCACGGAGAAGGTGTCCACCCTCTCCGCCGATCGGCTCGCCGAGGTGGATCGCGGCCTCCTGCTCGTATTGGACCTGGACAGGCTGCGCTGAGCCGTAGCTCGCGCCGCTCAGCCGCCGGCGACCGTCACCCGGTTGCGGCCGCCGCGCTTGGAGGTGATGAGGGCCTGGTCGGCGGCGTGGTAGAGGTCGTCCGGCTCCTCCATCGCGGCGTCGAGCTGGGCGACGCCGAAGGAGCAGGAGACGCGCACCACGAAGTCGCAGTAGGTGTAGTCGAGCGTGCCGATGCGCTCGCACAGCTTCTCGGCCAGCACCAGCCCGCCCTGGACGTCGGTCTCCGGCGTCAGGATGACGAACTCGTCGCCGCCGACGCGCGCGAACACCTGCTCGGGGCGCAGCAGGTCGCGGGCCAGCAGGGTCACCTGCTTCAAGATGAAGTCGCCGCACAGGTGCCCGTAGCTGTCGTTGATCTGCTTGAAGTCGTCGATGTCGAACATGATCAGCGCCAGCGGCCGCTCGTGGCGGCGGGCGCGCGCAAACTCGCGCTGCACCTCCTCCTCGTACTTGCGCTTGTTGTAGATCTCGGTCAGCCCGTCGCGCGTCACGAGGTCGTAGATGGTCTCGTAGTAGGCGTGCTCCGGGTCGCGCTCGTGGAGGAACTTGAAGTGGACGCCGGCGACCTGGAAGCGGTCGCCGCTGTGCAGCACGGTCGGCTTGTCGATCACCTGGCCGTTGACGTAGGTGCCGTTGGTCGAGCCGAGGTCGCGCAGCACGACGCGCGGCCCGCGGTACTCGAGCCGCGCGTGCTGGCGCGAGATGGAGAGCACTTCGGGCAGCGGGATCTCCACCTCCATCGAGCGGCCGACGTCGATGCGGGCGCCGTGCGAGAGGCGGAAGCGGGTGCCGAGGCGGCGGTTCTCCGGGTGGGCGATGAGGATGACGTCGGCCTCGAGCAGCTCCTCCTCGGCCTCGCTGTCGAGCAGGCCCTCGCGCTCGGCGGTGTCGTAGGTCTGGGTGAGGCCGCTCTCGTGCAGCGTCGCCAGCTCGAGGTCGTCGGTGCTGGGATCGACCGAGGTGTCGGGCTCTCCGAGGGCGCCGCTGTCGTGGCTCGCTTTGCCGGATCCGGTCATCAAGCCATCGTCTCGAGGCAATCGAAGAAACCCCGCCGGCACCGGGGTTCTGGGGCGGCGCGCGGCTCCATCCGGGTCAAGATTCGGCTGCCGAGCTTACCATGCGCCCCGTGGTGATGGCGAGGAAGCGCGCCAGCAGGCCCTCGGCCTCCGGCGTCGGGCACAGCAGGCGGTCGAGCTCAGCGTCGAGGTCGTCGGCCGGCAGGTACTCGGCGCTGTACATCTTGAGGCGCTCGCGCATGCGGGCGGTGGTCATCTCGAGGTGGAACTGGGTGCCGTAGGCGGGCTTGCCGGCGACGCGGATCGCCTGGTAGGGGCAGGCGGCGGTGCGCGCCAGCTCGACCATCCCCGGCGGCAGCTCGACCACCAGGTCGTGGTGGCCGAGATGGGCCGGGAAGCGGGGCGGCAGACCGGCGAACAGCGGGTCGCGGCGCCCCTGCTCGGTGAGGTGGACCTGGAAGCTCCCCACCTCCTCGCGCGCCTCGTCGGTGATCACCCGGCCGCCGAGCGCCCAGGCGAGGAACTGGTGCCCCCAACAGGAGCCGGGGAAGGGGCGCCCCTCGTCGACCAGCCGCCGCACCACCTCGGCGAGCGGCGCGGTGAAGGCGTACTCGTGGGTCACCGAGTGCGAGCCTGCGCCGCCCACCATGACGACGTCGTAGGGCTCGACGTCGGCCCAGCGCAGGCGCGGGTGCTCGACCAGGTTGACGGCGGTCAGCGACCCCTCACCGACGCCGCACAGCTCGCGGAAGCAGGTCTGCTCCTGGCGCAGCGCGGCGCCGTGCCACGGGGCGCGGATCTGCAGCAGCAGGATCGACGGCCCGCTCACCGGCCGAGCCCCCCGGCGCGCTGCGCCGCCTCGACCACCGCCTTGATCAGCGTCACCCGCAGGCCGCCCTCTTCGAGGCGCAGGATGCCGTCCACCGTGCAGCCGGCGGGGGTGGTGACGGCGTCCTTGAGCAGCGCCGGGTGCTCGCCGGTCTCGATCACCATGCGGCCGGCGCCGAGGCAGGTCTGCGCCGCCAGCTCGATCGCCACCCGGCGCGGCAGGCCGACCTTGACGCCGCCCTCGGCCAGCGCCTCGATGACGACGTAGAGGAACGCCGGCCCGCTGGCCGAGAGCCCGGTGACGGCGTCGAAGTGGGTCTCGTCGAGGACCAGGGTGCGGCCGACGCGGTGGAAGATCTCCTCCGCCAGCGCCAGGTGCCCGGGGCCGGCGTGGGTGCCGCCGGTGAGCGCCGTCATGCCGGCGCCGACCAGCGCCGGCGTGTTCGGCATGGCGCGCACCACCGGCACGCCGGCGGCGAGGTGGTGCTCGAGGTCGGCCACCGTGACGCCGGCGAGGATCGACACCAGGAGCTGGCCCGAGTGCAGGTGCGGCCCGACCTCGCCGAGCACCGTGCCGGCGAGCTGCGGCTTGACGCACAGCAGCACCACGTCGGCGCCCTCGACGGCGCTCGGGTTGTCGGCGGCGACGCGCACCGGCAGGCGCTCGGCGAGGGCGGCGCGGGAGGCGGCGTGGCCGGTGGTGGCCACCACCCGCTCGCCGGCCACGGCGCCGGCGTCGAGCAAGGCGCGCAGCAGCGTCTCCCCCATCTTGCCGGCGCCGAGGACGGCGAGGCGGCGGTCGGCGAGCGGGCTCATCGCCCGTTGCGGCCGAAGGTGCGGCCGAGCGTGGCGCGCATGACGTGCCGGGCGATCTCCGGGTTCTCGCGCAGGCGGCGCATCGAGTACGGGTACCAGTCCGCGCCGTAGGGCACGTAGACCCGCATGCGGTGGCCCTCGGCGATCAAGATGCGGCGCAGCTCGTCGTCGACGCCGAGCAGCATCTGCATCTCGTAGCGGTCGCGCCCCAGCCGGTGCTGGTCGACCAGGTCGAGGGCGGCGCACACCAGGTACTCGTCGTGGGTGGCGACGGCGGCGTAGACCCCCTGGCGGATCATCTTGCGCAGGGCGGCGACGAAGTTCAGGCGCACCGTCTCGTAGCCCTTCCAGGCGGCCTGCCGCGGCTCGATGTAGATGCCCTTGCACAGCCGCACGTTGGCGCCGTCGGCGGGCAGCGCCGCGACGTCGGCGAGGGTGCGCCGCATGTAGGCCTGGAGGACGACGCCGAGGTTGCCGAGCCGCGGCTGGAGCGCGTGGTAGATGCCGAGCGTCGCGTCGGTCGTCGTGCGGTCCTCCATGTCGATGCGCACGAACAGGTCGCGCTCCCTGGCGGCCTCGGCGATACGGCCGATCGCGTCGCGGCAGAAGTCGGTGCCGATCTTCAGGCCCAATAGGGTGGGCTTGATCGAGACGTTGGCGTCGAGGCCGCGGTCGACGATGGCGTCGAGGACGCGCAGGTACTCGGCGACGGCGGCCTCCGCCTTGCCGCGGTCGGTGACCTCCTCGCCCAGCACGTCGACGGTGGCCATCGCCCCCTCGGAGTTGAGCCCGCGGATGGTGGCGACCGCGTCGTCCAGCGACTCCCCGGCCACATAGCGCGACGCCACCTTGCCGACGACGGCCTTCGGGACCAGCGGGAGCGTGGTGACGACCGTGCGGCTGAACAGGCCCATGACAACCGAAAGCCTACCGCAATCCCGGTGCCGGGGCGGGGTACTGTCCCAACAGCGTGTGGGTAGACGCAACCCCTTGACTTGGCGGTAGCTTCGTCTCCGCGGGGCGGCGTGTAGCCGCCCCCGGACCATCGAAGCGGCCCCGGCCAGTGCGCAAACACCGACCGGAGCCTAGCCAAGCACAGGAGACTGGCTCCCATGCCTGACCACCCGCAGAGTATCAAGTACCTTCGCCCCAATCCCGCGTTCCGGGATTCCTTCCTGCGGCTCATCGAGCTACCGCTGAACCACGCGGCCGCCCAAGGCTTCGGCCACTTCCTCGACGACCTGTTCGCGGAAGGGCGCCTCGCCTTGGTCGACCCGCGTGACCGGCCGACCGAGACCTACTTCCAAACTCTCGCCCGCGCCCTGGTGCTCGACCTTGAGGTGGTGCGTTCCAGCCTCGCCAACGTCGCCAAGACCGTGGGCGAAGCCGACGACGTGGAAGACAGCCGCCTCGCGCTCACGATGGCCGACCTACTGCCGCCGTTGGAAGAGGTGGGCGGCACCCTTCGCGCCGCGCTGGAGCGCTCCACGGGGCCGCAGGCACCCGCAGGAGCCGGCGATGGAGCGTGAGGAGATCGGCCACGCCCTTCGCCGCCTTCGCCAGCTTCGCCGCATGACACAGGCGCAGGTCGCCGAGCGCTCCGGCTGCTCCAAGTCGCAGGTCAGCGGCTACGAGCGCGGCAAGAGCATGCCGCGGGTCGAGACGCTGTTCCGGCTGCTCGCCGCCATGGACTGGCGCCTGCTCGACTTCGGCCACGCCGTCGAGCACGTCAAGCAGCACCCGCCCGCCGAGTAGCTCACCGCCGTACCGGCCGGGGTGGCATCCGCTGCCCCGGCCCCGCTACACTCACCCCCGCAACAACGCTTCAACGGCGCGGCTAGGAATGGCCGCCGAACAGCCGGCACCCCCACTGCCGGCCGGCCGCGCCGACTTTCCTTTCTCCCCGTGGGGGCGCACGTGGGGGTCTCAGTGGACCGAAAGAGTCGGATCAAACTGCTCGACCGAGCGATTCGGGCCACTGCCGAGCACCTGAATCAAACGATCAGCGATGAAGACGTAGCGATCCTCATTGAGCGTCTTTCTCAGCGGGGAAGGCCGCCGAAGGTTGGATACACGCTGGAACAGCTCGCCCGGCTTCGCCGAGTCGCCCAACTCCTCAACGAGGGTGAGATCAGAAGCGCCAGTGCCGCCTACGAGCTGGTGGCAACGGACGACCCCGGACATTCGAAGGAAGCCACGATTCACTGGCTGCGCCGACACTACCCAAGGTATAGAGACGAGCAAGTCGGCCTGTTCGAAGCAGTAGCCGAGGAAATGAACAAGCAGCTGGAGTTGCACATCGAGCAGGTCAAGGCAGCACAGCGTGAGCTTGACGAACGCTGAGCAATAATTGGACTGTTTACTGCTCGGCAGTCTATGGGCCGACGCAGTAACTCGACCCTTTCCTGCGCAACGCCGGCCTCGTGTGGGCAGAAAGTAGCCCATTTAGCCGCGCAAGTCACTCTTCTCGCTGCACAAAGTGGCCGGTTTTAAATCACTTGTTTGCAACAACTTGCGGTGCTAGCCTCTTCGGCATGCACCGAGGCCCCGGAGACGGCCGGGGCCAGAAAAGGCGAAAGCCCCGGTGCCGTGGGAGCGGCGATCCGGGGCCATCGCTAACCCGACGCAGGGCCGGGGTGTCCGCTAAGACAACCTCATCCTAGCTGTCCTAGGAGTCCTGCGTCAACTCGACGGAGGACGAATTGTGACAGTCGCTCCGGGGAGGTGCCGAGGGAGCAGGCAGCGGTGGCGCCGCTGGGTGCCGATGTTGCCTCGCTCCCAGATGGCGCCGCGGCGGGCGGTCGAGGTCCGACCCCTACGCGCCGCCCGCCTTCCCTAGCTCCTGTCTCGCCGCCTTCACCAGCACTCCCCGAATCCAGTTGGTCAACGTCTGGCCGGCGTGGTCCGCAGCTCGGCGGACCAGCTCGTCATGCTCGGGTGTAGCGCACCCGCCGGCGGAAGAAGGGAACCGCCGTGGAGTGCGCGAGCTGCGAGGGAACCGCCATCCGCTGGGGCAAGGATCGCACCGGGAATCAGCGCTGGAAGTGCAAGGCGTGCGGTGTCACCCGCACTGAGCTGCCGGCTAACCCGCTGGCGCCGATGCGGCTGCCAATGGACCGCGCCGTCCTGGTGCTGTCGCTGCTGGTCGATGGCATGAGCATCCGCAGCGCGGAGCGGATCAGCGGCCACCACCGCGACACGATTTGCCGGCTACTGGTGCTGGCCGGCGACAAGTGCGCCGCGCTGCTCGACCTGCTGCTCGTGGACGTTGAAGTCGAGGACGTGGAAGCTGACGAGATTTGGGGGTACGTCGGCATGAAGGAACGCACGAAGGCGCTGCGCGGCCTGGACGACCCGTACCTAGGCGATGCCTACACCTTCGTCGCCTTGGAGCGGCGCAGCAAGCTGGTGTTGACCCACCACCTCGGGCGCCGGTCCTACAACGACGCGGACCTGTTCATGAGCCGCCTGGAGCGCGCCACGACCGGCGCATTTCAGTTAACAACTGATGGCTTCGAGGCTTACGATCCGGCGGTGCGGATGCACCTGTGGG
>CAZLBJ010000319.1:0-3759 GCA_964557755.1 uncultured Thermoanaerobaculia bacterium | reverse complement strand
CGGGCGCGGCATCGGCGAGCGTCTCGGCGAGGGCGGCGGTGCGCCGCTCGAGCGCCGTCTCGCTGCGCGCCGAGAGCACCAGGAGCTGCCACGGCCGCGCCGCCTCGCGGGCGCGCTCGTCATCCTCGAAGCGCGGCGCCTCCTCGATCACCACGTGGGCGTTGGTGCCGCCGATGCCGAACGAGGAGACGCCGGCGCGGCGCGGCGTGCCGTTGCGGTGCCACGGCGCCAGCTCGCGGACGACGCGGAACGGCCCGCCGGCGAAGTCGATCTTCGGGTTCGGGGTGTCGAAGTGGAGGCTCGGCGGCAGCGCCCCGTGCTCGAGCGCCAGCACCGTCTTGATCAGGCCGGCGATGCCGGCGGCGGTGTCGAGGTGGCCGAGGTTGGTCTTCACCGAGCCGAGGGCGCAGTGACCCACCCGCTGGTCGCCGGCGCCGCGGAAGGCTTCGGTCAGCGCCGCCACCTCGATCGGGTCGCCGAGCGCGGTGCCGGTGCCGTGCGCCTCGACGTAGGAGACGCTGTGCGGCGCCACCCGCGCCACCGCCATCGCTTCGGCGATCGCCGCCGCCTGGCCGTCGACGCTCGGCGCCGTGTAGCCCATCTTGCCGGCGCCGTCGTTGTTGATCGCCGAGCCCTTGATCACCGCCCGCACCGGGTCGCCGTCGGCCAGCGCCGCGGCCCGCGGCTTCAAGACCACGATGCCGGCGCCGCTGCCCAGCACGGTGCCGGCCGCCTGGGCGTCGAAGGCACGGCAGTGGCCGTCGGGCGACGGGATGCCGCCCTCCTCGTAGAGGTAGCCCTGGGCGAACGGCACGCGCAGGGTGACGCCGCCGGCCAACGCCACGTCGCTCTCGCCGGCGAGCAGGCTCTGGCACGCCAGGTGGACCGCCACCAGCGAGCTCGAGCACGCCGTCTGCACGGTGATGCTCGGCCCCTTGAGGTCGAGCTCGTAGGAGACGCGCGTCGGCACGAAGTCCTTGTCGTTGCCGACGAACGCCTGGTAGCCGCCGGCCATCGAGGCGCCCGGCGTGAGGCCGGCGTGCAGCAGGTAGGTGTTGAGGCCGACGCCGGCGAAGACGCCCACCCGTCCGGGCGCGTGCCGCGGGTCGTAGCCGGCGTCTTCCAGCGCCCCCCAGGCGCACTCGAGGAAGACGCGGTGCTGCGGGTCCATCAGCTCCGCTTCGCGCGGCGTGTAGCCGAAGAACTCTGCGTCGAAGCGCGCCGGCCGCTCGGGCACCGCACCGGCGCGCACGTAGGCCGGGTCGGCGAGCAGCGCCTCGTCGACGCCGGCGGCGCGCAGCTCGTCGTCGCCGAAGGTGGTGATGCACTCCTCGCCGGCGGCCAGGCGGCGCCACAGCTCGGCGGGAGTGGAGGCACCGGGGAAGCGGCATGCGTAGCCGATCACCGCCACGTCGCGGCTGGCGGAGGAGGCTGCCGCGCCGCGGCTGCGGGCGCTCTCCTCGCCGCGCACCGCGGCGCCGCCGTGGCGCTCGCCATCGGCCAGCCGGCCGGCGAGGGCGGCGACCGTCGGGTAGCGGAACAGCTCGACCATCTCCAGGCCGTGGCCGGCGGCGACCAGCCGCGCGTGCAGGCGCGAGACGAGCAGCGAGTGGCCGCCGAGGTCGAAGAAGTTGTCCTCGACGCCGACGCGGTCGACGCCCAAGAGCTCGCACCACAGCGCCGCCACCTCGTGCTCGAGCTCGGAGCGCGGCGCGGCGAAGGCGGTGGCGAGCCCGGGGCGCAGCGCCTCCGGCTCGGGCAGCGCCTTGCGGTCGACCTTGCCGTTGGGGGTCAGCGGCAGCGCCTCGACGGCGACGAAGCGCGACGGCAGGTAGCCCTCGGGCAGCGTCTCGGCGAGGAAGGCGCGCAGCGCCGCGGGGTCGGGCACCGCCACCGGGGCGCCGTCGCCGCCGGCCGCCGGCACCACCCAGGCGACCAGCCGCACGTCGCCGGGCGCCGGCTCGCGGGTGGCCACCACCGCCCGCGCCAAGGCGGGGTGGGCGGCCAGCGCGGCCTCGATCTCGCCGAGCTCGATGCGCACGCCGCGCACCTTGACCTGGTGGTCGAGGCGGCCGAGGAAGTCGAGGCTGCGCCCGCCGCCGGCACCGCGGCGCCAGCGTGCCAGGTCGCCGGTGCGGTAGAGGCGGGCTCCCGGCTCGCCGGCCGCCGCCGCCAGCGGGTCGGGCACGAAGCGCTCGGCGGTCAGGCCCGGCCGGCGGTGGTAGCCGCGGGCGAGGCCGTCGCCGCCGACGTGCAGCTCGCCCGGCACGCCGTCCGGCACCGGCTGGCCGCCGCGGTCGAGCAGCACGATACGGGTGTTGGCGATCGCGTTGCCGATCGACACGGCGCCCGCGGCCGCCTTGCCTTCGTCGTCCTCCCCGGCCTCGACGCGCGCCACCGCCGACCACACGGTGGTCTCGGTGGGGCCGTAGAGGTTCCACAGCGAGGCGACGCGCGGCGCCAGCGCCGCCGCCAGCTCGCGCGGCAGCGCCTCGCCGCCGCACAGGGCGGTGAGCGGGGCGGCGCCGTCGCGCGGGCCGCCGGCGTCGAGCAGCAGCCGCCAGGTGGTCGGCGTCGCCTGCATCAACGTGGCGCCGCCGGCGTCGAGGGCCGCCGCCAGGGCGTGGCCGTCGGCGGCGGTGCCGGCCTCGGCGACGACCACCCGCGCCCCCACCGCCAGCGGCCCGAACAGCTCGAGGCCGGCGATGTCGAACGACAGGGTGGTGACCGAGAAGAAGACGTCGTCCGGGCCGATGCCCGGCCGCCGCGTCATCGAGGCGAGGAAGTTGACCATCGGCCGGTGCGGCACCACGACGCCCTTCGGCCGGCCGGTCGAGCCGGAGGTGTAGATGACGTACGCCGCGCCGCCGTCGCCCGCCGTGGGCGGCAGGCGGTCCGCCGCCTCGGCCTCGATCGCGGCGCGGTCGGCGTCGAGGCGCAGCAGCGTGCCGTCCCAGCCGGCGAGGGCGCCGGCGTGCGCCGCTTCGGTGACCACCACCCGCGCCCCGGAGTCGGCCAGCGTGTAGGCGATGCGGTCTTCCGGGTAGGCGGGGTCGAGCGGCAGGTAGGCGCCGCCCGCCTTGAGCACCGCGAGCAGCGCCTCGACCATGCGCGGCGAGCGGTCGAGGAAGACGCCCACCGCCACCTCGGGGCCGACGCCGAGGCGGCGCAGGCGGCGGGCGAGGCGGTTGGCGCGCCGCTCGAGCTCGCCGTAGGTGACCTCCTCCGCCTCGCCGGGGCGCCCCTCGCCGGCCACCGCCACGCGCTCCGGCGCGGCGTCGGCCTGCGCCTCGAACAGGGCGTGGACGAGCGACGGCCGCGGCACCGGCGCGCGCGCCGCGTCCCAGTCGCCGACGAGCTGGCGCCGCTCGGGGGCGGTGAGCAGCGGCAGGTCGGACAGCGGGCGCTCCGGCTCGGCGGCGCCGGCGGCGAGCAGCGCCGCCAGGTGGCCGAGCAGGCGCTCGACGGTGCCGCGGTCGAAGAGGTCGCGGTTGAAGACGGCGGTGGCGTGCAGGCCGTCGCCGCCCTCGGCCAGCATCAGGTTGAGGTCGAACTGCGCCGGCGGCCGCTCGAGCGGCAGCGAGGCGAGCGTGGCGGGGCCGAGCGGTAGGCGGCCGCCCGCGGCGTTGAGGGCGAAGGCGGCGAGGCTTTCCTGGCCGGCGCCGGCCGCCTCGCTCCCTCTCCCGGCGGCGGCCGGCGGCGTCTGCAGCGAGAAGAACACCTGGAACAGCGGCGAGCGGCTCGGGTCGCGCACCGGGC
>CAZLBJ010000318.1:0-4401 GCA_964557755.1 uncultured Thermoanaerobaculia bacterium | reverse complement strand
CGAGGGCGACGTGCACCGGCGGCCCGCCCACCCGCTCGCCGAGCATGCGGGCGAGCGCGTCGCGCTGGCGGCGGGCGATGACCAGGAGCGGCGAGCCCTCCTCGGTCCACACCTTGCGGTAGAGCTCGGCCGACGTCTTCGGCCGCCGGGTGAGCACGAACGCCTCGAGGATCGGCTTCCACTGCCAGCGCGGCAGCTCGATCACCCGCGGGTCGGAGAGGAACTGCCGCAGGTAGGGCCGCAGCGCTGCCGCGGTCGGCGCCTCCGGCGTCCCCAGGTTGGCCAGCAGCACCCCTACGGCGGGCGCCTGGCCGTGCTGGTAGCCGCGCTCCCCGACGTACTCCATGGCTCGCCTCAGCCCTCGAAGTACAGCGGGAACCGCTGCGGCGCGCTCTCGTGCATCAGGCGGTACACCGCGTCGAAGACGTCCTCGCGGTTGGGCTTCGAGAAGTAGTCGCCGTCGGAGCCGTAGGCGGGGCGGTGGGCGGCGGCGGTGACGGTGGCCGGCGGCGCGTCGAGCCACGCCCAGCCGCGCTGGTGCTCGAGCACCTGCTGCAGCATGTAGGCGCTGGCGCCGCCCGGCACGTCCTCGTCGAGGAAGACGACGCGGTTGGTCTTCTTGATCGAGTCGAGGACGTCGTGCCGCAGGTCGAAGGGCAGCAGCGTCTGGACGTCGACGATCTCCACCTCGATGCCCACCCGCGCGAGCTGCTCGGCGGCCTCGGCGGCGATGCGGCAGCAGGCGCCGTAGGTCACCACCGTCACGTCGCCGCCCTCGCGCAGCACCTCCGGCACCCCCAGCGGCAGCCGGAAGTCGCCGATGTTGGCCGGCAGCCGCTCCTTGACGCGGTAGCCGTTGAGCACCTCGACCACCAGCGCCGGGTCGTCGGCGGCGAGCAGGGTGTTGTACATGCCGGCGGCGCGCGTCATGTCGCGCGGCACGCACAGCCACATGCCGCGCACCAGGTTGAGGATGCCGGCCATCGGCGAGCCGGAGTGCCAGATGCCCTCCAGCCGGTGGCCGCGGGTGCGCACCACCACCGGCGCGCGCTGGCCGCCGGCGCTGCGCCAGGAGAGGGTGGCGAGGTCGTCGGACATGATCTGCAGCGCGTAGAGCACGTAGTCGAGGTACTGGATCTCGGCGATCGGCCGCAGACCGCGCATCGCCATGCCGATCGCCTGGCCGAGGATGGTGGCCTCGCGGATGCCGGTGTCGGCGACGCGCAGCACGCCGTACTTCTCCTGCAGGCCGGCGAAGCCCTGGTTGACGTCGCCGAGCTGGCCGACGTCCTCGCCGAAGGCGACCAGGTTGGGCATGCGCGCCAGCGCCGCGTCGAAGCAGCGGTTGACGACGTCGAAGCCGTTGAGGACCTCGGCGTCGTCGCCGTAGACCGGCGGCACCGGCTCGACCGCGAGCGCCGAGCCGCCGCCCTCGGCGTGCAGGTGGGCGGCGTAGCGCTGCCGGTTGCCGTCGCGCTCGGCGTCGTCCCAGCGCGCCAGCTCGCCGCGCGCCGGCACGTCCTCGCCGCGCGCCGCCAGCAGCGCCTCGCGGGCGGCCGCCATCAGGTCGCGGCGGAACGGGTTGGGGCGGCGGCCGAGGTCCTTGGCCAACGCCTCCACCGCGTCGCGCGCCTCCTCGCCGGCGAGCTGCGACGCCAGCTCGCCGAGCATCGCCACCACGCGCCCGCTCTCGGCGTCGATCGGCGCCCGGTAGGCCTCCCAGGCGGCGCGCTGGGAGTCGCGCACGCGCTGGCGCTCCTCGGCCTCCAGGGCGTCGAGCTCGGCCTCGCCGGCGACGCCGGACTCGAGCATCCAGCGGCGCATGCGCACCAGGCAGTCCCACTCCAGCTCCCACGACAGCCGCTCCTCGCTCTTGTAGCGCTCGTGGCTGCCGGAGGTCGAGTGGCCCTGCGGCTGGGTGAGCTCGACGACGTGGAAGATGGTCGGCACGTGGTGGCGGCGCACCGCCTCGGCGGCGGCGGTGTAGGCCTGGCGCAGCGCCGGGTAGTCCCAGCCCTCCAGGGTGTATAGGTCGAAGCCGTCGTCGTCCTCGCGGGCGCGCTGGAAGCCCCACAGGATCTCGGAGAGGTTCTCCTTGGTGATCTGGTGCTCGTTGGGCACCGAGATGCCGTAGCCGTCGTCCCAGATCGACAGCAGCACCGGCGCGTGCAGCACGCCGATGGCGTTGACCGCCTCCCAGAACATGCCCTCGGCGCAGGAGGCGTTGCCGATGGTTCCGAAGGCGATCTCGTCGCCGTGGCGGCTGAAGGCCGCGAAGCCCTCGGCCAGCGACGGCGACCGGCGGTAGAGGCGCGAAGCGTAGCCGAGGCCGACCAGGCGCGGCATCTGCGAGCCGGTCGGGGAGACGTCGGCGGAGACGTTGTAGCGGTCGGTCTGCGGGCGCCAGCGTCCGTCCTCGTCGATCCAGCGGGTGGCGAAGTGGGCGTTCATCTGGCGCCCGGCCGAGGCGGGGTCGGCGTCGACGTCGGGGTGGGCGTAGAGCTGGGCGAAGAGCTCCTCGACGGAGAGCAGGCCGAGGGCCATCATGAAGGTCTGGTCGCGGTAGTAGCCGGCGCGCCAGTCGCCCTTGCGGAAGGCGCGCGCCATGGCCACCTGGGCGACCTCCTTGCCGTCGCCGAAGATGCCGAACTTGGCCTTGCCGGTGAGCACCTCCCTGCGGCCGAGCAGGCTCGCCTGGCGGCTGCGCACCGAGACGCGGTAGTCGGCGAGGACGCTGTCGCGGTCGAAGGGCTGCTCGGCCTGGGGCTCGCTTTCCTGCGGACGCTCGGTGCGGCCGGTGTCGACTGCCATCGGCGGGTCTCTCCGGTGTCGGCGGTTTCGTCTGGGCACGGGAGGCGGGCGCCTGTCCCGGGAAAGGGGCAGCATATCAGCCGGGCGTTGGGTGCTTGGGTGGGGTGGGGGTGGGCGTTGGTGGGGCGGGGGTGGGCGTTTGTCGCGGGATGGCCGGTGGTGGTGCGGGGGGCGGGGGGTGTCGCCGGTCAGGGGGCCGCCGCGAGGCGCGCCGGGGGCTCGCGGCGCTTCGCCCCCGGATTCGGTTGGTGCATGCTCCCGGAGCAGCCCGCCCACCCGCCACGCCCACCCACCCCGCCCCCGTGCGGAGATCCCGGTGCAGCACCGCCCGCGCGCGAGCGCTCTGGCCCCCGGACCGGCGACACCCCCCGCCCTCACACCGATCGGCCTGCGAGCGGACGTAGGGTCAACGGCGCGGGCTGGCCGGGCGGGCGCTCTGCGGCGTTTGGCAACCGAGGCTCGTAGGAGGCGAGACCAACCGGAGCTTTTTCCTCTTGCTGATCTGTTGGGGTGGGCTCAGTTTCCGGCGAGCTCGGTGACGGAGCGGAGGACGCCGCCGCGTACGACGTGGGTGAGGGTGCGGTAGGCGGCGACGTCTTTCGTGGGGTCGGTGGGGAGGATGGCGAGGTCGGCGGCCTTGCCGGGGGCGACGGTGCCGAGGTCGTCGCGGCCGAGGGCGCGGGCGCCGCCGGCGGTGGCGGCGACCAGGACCTCCATCGGCGACAGGCCGGCGGCCTGCATCGCCTCGAGCTCGGCGTGCACCGAGGGGCCGTGCAGGGTGAGCGGGTTGCCGGCGTCGGTGCCCATCGCCACCGGGATGCCGGCCGCGTGGACGCGCGCCAGGTTGGCGGCGGCGACCGCCTCCTGCTCGGCGATGCGCGTCGCCATCGCCGCCAGCCCGGCGTCGAAACCGCCGGCGCCGGCCTCGGCGGTGGCGGCGAGGCGGGCGCGGGTGGCGGTGCCGACGCAGCCGTTCGGGTCGTCGAGCCGCGGCGCGCGGCCCTCGGCGGCGGCGCGGTAGAGGTTCAGGTAGCCGCGGGAGACGGTCAGGGTGGGGACGTACACGGCGCCGGCGTCGCGGGCGAGCGCCAGGAACTCGTCGTCCACCGGCTCGTCCCACACGCTGTGCACCAGCATCGCCGCCCCGGCGCGCAACGCCGCCTTCGCCTCGTCGAGGCCGGTGGCGTGGACGATCAGCGGCACGCCGCGCGCCGCGGCCGCCTCGCCGGCGGCGCCGACCACGCGGACCAGCTCGTCCATCGGCCGCTCGCCGGTGACGATCAGCCACACCTTCACCGCGTCCGTGCCGCGGTCGGCGAGGTAGGCGACGCCGTCGCGCGCCGCCGCCTCGTCGGCGAGGTAGACGAACTGGCGCTCGGCCGGCAGGTTGAGCCAGTGGTCGAGGGTGGTGAGCAGAGGCCCGGCGGCGGCGACGTGCGGCGCGCGGCCGTCGGCCTCGGCGCGCGCCGGCAGCTCCCAGGTCCAGGGGTAGCCGCCGACGTCGAAGACGGCGGTGACGCCGGAGCACAGGAAGGCGCGGAAGAAGCGCTCCGGGTGGGCCTCGAGGTCGGCGACCGCGGCCGGGTAGGG
>CAZLBJ010000317.1:0-3325 GCA_964557755.1 uncultured Thermoanaerobaculia bacterium | reverse complement strand
GCGGAGGGGTCGACCGGCGAGCGCGGGCCCCGCCCGGCCGCGCCGGCGGCGGGCTCCCCCTCGGCTTCGGCGGCGCTGCCGGCCGGGGGCGGTTGCGGCTCGTCGCCGGCCTGCGGACCGGCCGCCAGGCCGGCGCCCGCGGCGACGACGAGCACCAGCCCCAGCAGGGCGGCGAGGACGGGTCGCGGAAGCGTGCGCACGGCAGTCCTCCTCAGAATGCGAGGCCGAGCAGCCGGTCGACGTAGCGCCGGCGCAGGTCGATGCGCTCGACCACCGAGCCGGTCTCGCCGGCCTCCAGCGCCAGGTAGTGGTCCACCGCCTGGGTGTCGCTGCCCACCAGCCAGCGGATCTGCTGCAGCAGGCCCTCCTCGTGGGACGTCAGGAAGCCGTTGAAAGCCGGGTCGCCGGGCGGTGCCGGCAGGCCGGCGCCCTGGACCTGGTTGCAGAGGACCTTGCTCTCGGTGCCATCGGGGTGGAGGGTGGTCGAGCCGCCTTGCGGCGCAGCAGCTCCGGCGTCAGGCGGAAGCGCAGCACCAGCGGGCTGGTGCCGTCCTCGCGCGCGAAGTAGCCGGTCTGGCCGGGGCCGTTGAGGATGAGCGCCAGGCTCGCGCCGCCGCTCCAGGTGGCCTCGGCGGTGATGGCGCCCGCGGCGCCCGGCAGCAGGCGCCACGACGTGGCGTCGCCGCGGTCGGCGACGAGGACGAAGGGACGGTCGACGCGGACCGCCGCGGCGCCGGCGACCGGCGCGGGGACGGCAGCGAGGCACAGGGCGGCGGCGGCCGTGGCGAAGACGAGGTAAGACGGGTACGGCGATCGCATGGCGGACCTCCTTTGCCCTCACCGGCGCCGCGGCCCGCGCGGACGTTACGTGCCGGATGCTAGAGTCGCGTCCTGTTTTCCGACCGCATGCCATCGCCAGCGAGGGGGACGTGAAGCCGGCTCCGTTCCAGTACGAGCGCCCGGGGAGCCTCGACGAGGCCCTGCACCTGCTCGCCCGCCACGGCGACGAGGGCAAGGTGCTCGCCGGCGGCCAGAGCCTGATCCCGGTGATGAACTTCCGGCTCGCGCAGCCGGCGGTGCTGGTGGACGTCAACCGGCTCGCCGAGCTGGACTTCGTCGCCGCCGGCACCGACGGCTCGCTGCGCCTGGGCGCCCTGGCGCGGCAGGCGCGCCTCGAACGCGAGCCGGACGTGGCGCGCCTGGCGCCGTTGCTCGCCGAGGCGGTGCCGTTCGTCGCCCACCCGCAGATCCGCAACCGCGGCACGGTCGGAGGGAGCCTGGCGCACGCCGACCCGGCGGCCGAGCTGCCCGCCGTCATGGTCGCCCTCGACGCCCGCTTCCGTCTCGCCCGCGAGGGCGGCGAGCGCTGGGTGCCGGCCCGCGAGTTCTTCGGCGGCCTCTTCGCCACCGCCCTCGAGCCGGACGAGATGCTGGTCGAGGTCGAGGTTCCGCCCTGGCCGGCCGGCGCCGGCGCCTGCTTCGCCGAGCTGTCGCGCCGCCACGGCGACTACGCGATGGTGGGCGTGGCGGCGCGCACCGCGCTCGGCGGCGATGGCCGGCTGGGGCCCTCGCGCCTCGTCTTCCTGAGCGTCGGCGACGCGCCGGTCGAGGTCGAGGCGGCGGCGGGCACGGCCGGCGAGGCGCCGTCCGAGGAGCTGTTCGCCGCCGTCGCGGCGGCCGCCGCCGGCGAGCTCGACCCCGCCACCGACATCCACGCCAGCGCCGAGTACCGCCGCCACCTCGCCGGCGTCCTGGCGCGCCGCGCCCTGGCCACGGCGGCGGCGCGGGCGGCGGGGGAGGCCGCGTGACCGAGCCCCGCCTCGCTTTCACCGTGCGCGTCAACGGCGCCGAGCACCGCGCCGAGGCCGAGCCGCGCTTGCTGCTCTCCGACTTCCTGCGCCACGATCTCGGTCTCACGGGCACCCACGTCGGCTGCGAGCACGGCGTCTGCGGCGCCTGCACGGTGCTCCTCGACGGCGAGCCGGTGCGCTCGTGCCTGTTGCTGGCGGTGCAGGCGGACGGCCACGAGGTGACCACCGTCGAGGGCCTGGCGCCGGGCCCGGAGGCGCTGCACCCGCTGCAGGAGGCGTTCTGGGAGGCGCACGGCCTGCAGTGCGGCTTCTGCACCCCGGGCTTCCTGATGACCCTGGTGCCGTTCCTCGAGCAGAACCCCGACCCGAGCGAGGAGGAGGTGCGCCGCGTCATCTCCGGCAACCTCTGCCGCTGCACGGGCTACCAGCACATCGTCGACGCCGTGCTGCTGGCGGCGCGCAGGCGGCGCGAGCGGTGAGCGGCGCGGCGGACGGGACGGCGGCTCCCGTCCCCGGCGACCTGACCCGGCCCGGCGCCCTCGCCGCCTTCCGCGAGCGCTTTGCGGCGGCGGAGGCGCGGGTGGCGGCCTTCGTCGACGAGCCGGGGCGGTGGGAGCGCGTCGAGGCGGCGGTGGCGGCGCTGGCGCAGCGCTCCGGCGAGGAGCTGCCGCTGCGCGGCGTGCCGCTCGGCGTCAAGGACGTCTACCACGCCGATGGCCTCCCGACGCGCGCCGGCAGCCGCCTGCCCGAGCGCGAGCTGGCGGGGCCGGAGGCCGAGGCGGTGCGCCGCCTGCGCCGCGCCGGCGCGGTGGTGGTGGGCAAGACGGCGACCACCGAGTTCGCCTACTTCGCGCCGGCCGCCACCCGCAACCCGCACCATCCCGAGCACACGCCGGGCGGTTCGAGCAGCGGCTCGGCGGCGGCGGTGGCGACGGGTCAGTGCGTGCTGGCGCTCGGCACGCAGACCATCGGCTCGGTCGGCCGGCCGGCGTCGTTCTGCGGCGTGGTCGGTCTCAAGCCGAGCTACGACCGGGTGCCGCGCGACGGCCTGCTGCCGCTGGCGCCGTCGGTCGACCACGTCGGCGTCTTCGCTCCGGACGTCGCCTGGGCGGCGCGGGCGGCGGCGGTGCTGTGCGACGAGTGGCGGCCGGGGGAGGTGGGCGGCGAGGGGAGCCGCCGGCCGGTCCTCGGAGTGCCGGAGGGGCCGTACCTCGGACACCTGACCGGCGTCGGCCGCGAGCACTTCGCCGGCGTGCGCCGGCGGCTGGAGGCGGCGGGCTTCGAGGTGCGGCCGGTGCCGGTGATGGAGGACTTCGCGGAGCTCGTCCGCCGCCACCGCCGCCTGGTCGCCGCCGAGGCGGCCAAGGTGCACGCGGCGCGCTTCGAGCGGCACGGGGCGCTGTACCGGGAGGCGACGGTGAAGCTGATCGAGGAGGGGCGAACGGTGCCGTCGCGCGAGTGGGAGGCGGCGGTCGAGGGCCGCGGCGCCCTGCGCCGGGAGCTCGAGGCGGCGA
>CAZLBJ010000316.1:0-3404 GCA_964557755.1 uncultured Thermoanaerobaculia bacterium | reverse complement strand
CTCCTCCTCCAGGGTGGGGCTGGAGAGCGCCTGCGCCACCAGCACCTGGCTCGGGGCCACCGGCGAGCCGACGGTGGCGCGCAGCAGGAACTTCACCTTGCTCTCGAGCGCCGCCGCCGCCGGCGAGTCGGGCTCGAACGGGCAGGTCAGACAGCCCACCCGGCCGCCGAAGAACGACAGCTCCTTGGTGGCGCCGTCGACCTTGACCGGCACCAGGTCGGGGTGGCGGCCGGCGAGGTCCCAGAACATGGAGTGGCGCGGCACGGCATCGTCGTATACGAGACCGGCGTAAGCGTCGTCGCAGACCACCAGCAGCGGCCGCCGCTCCGCCTCGGCGAGGAGCGAGTCGGCGACGGTGCGGCGCTCGGCGGCAGTCGGCGAGTAGCCGCCCGGGTTGGACGGGAAGTTGAGGATGGCGACGGCCGGCTCCCCCGCCGGCAGACCGGCGAGCGCGGCGCTCCACGCGCGCGGCTCGAAGCGGCCGTCGCGGTAGGCGGAGGCGCCGAGCACGCGAGCGCCGTTGCGCGTCGCGAAGGTCTGCCGGTAGTTGCCCCAGAACGGCTCCGCGACCGCCACCGCCCGCC
This sequence comes from uncultured Thermoanaerobaculia bacterium, assembly GCA_964557755.1. Lineage (GTDB taxonomy): Bacteria > Acidobacteriota > Thermoanaerobaculia > Multivoradales > JBCCEF01 > CAZLBJ01. The sequence goes on along the minus strand of CAZLBJ010000316.1, from coordinate 2,820 downwards.
CCTCGCCGGCGAACAGGTCGGCGACGATCGACAGCGCGTGGGTGAGGCCGTCGACCACCAGCGGCAGCGTCGAGGCCGCGCCCTCCGGCGCGTCGCGGCGCTGGCGCTCGCGCCACAGCCGCCGCACCTCCGGCATCCCCTCGACCGGCGAGTAGAGCAGCGCACGGTTCTTCGCCGCGTCACCGAGGACGCCGCCGGTGTCGAGCGCGTCCAGACCCGAGGCGAGCGAGGGCAGGGCGACGGCGCCGCCGCGGCCGTCGGTGATCTGGCCGATGGTGCCGTTGAACCGCTTGCCGCGCGCCTGCGCCGCCTGGAACGGGATGTCCGGCGGGAACAGGCTGCGCCGGCCGAGCGGCGAGAGGGTGCGGTGGAGCGCCGGCGAGGCGTCCGCGAGGTCGCGGTTGATGCGGTCGAGCGCGTCGGTCATGGGTGGGTCGAGCTCATGGCGTGTAGACCCCGCGGGGTCGGGAACGGGTGAACGTCGGGGGAACGGGACGGACGGACATCACTCGGGGGCGGCAGCGGGCCGCAGCACCAGGCGCGAGACGGAGGCCGCCGCGACCGCGTCGCGGCTCCACGGGAACGGCCGCAGCTCGCCGGCACGGTAGAGCGGCAGCTGGTCGTCGTAGTGCGGGTCGCGGGGGTGACCGGCCTGCCCCGCCGGCAGCACCGCCAGGGTGGCGTCGGGGTCGGCGAGGTCGGTGGTCCAGCGCATCGAGGGACCGTAGGTGACCGCCAGGGTGCCCTCGCGCCACTTGCCGCCGAAGGCGTTCACCGTCGTCGCCGAGCCGGGCATCGGCAGCGGGCCGCGGCGGAACAGGCGCCCGACCAGCGGCACGCCGCCCATCGGGTGGTCGAGGAGCAGGGTGTGGAGCTCGCCGTACCGCCACCCGGCCGGATCGTCGCCCCAGCGCGCCGCGGCCTCGTCCCAGGCGGCGGCGAGGGCGGCGCCGACGGTCTCGGCGGGCGTCTCCACCGCCGGCGTCGCGACGTCGTCAAACCACGCCGGCGCCATGCGGCCCTCGACGACGGCGAGCAGGCGCTCGCGGTCGTCGAACGGCTCGAGGCCGTGCGCCGCCGCCTCGTCGCCGAAGATCCGGCTGCGCAGCTCGCGCTCGACGAGGGCGAAGAGGGCGGCGCCGGGCGCGCCGGCGGCGCTCATGCGGCCGTCCCAGTCGCGCAGCAGGGCGGCGGCGCGCCGCGCCGAGTCCGGGCCGCTCTCGCCACCGCCGGAGCCGCGGCCCGCCAGCACCGCCGCCAGCACCTCGCGGGCGTAGAGGTCGACGACGTCCGTCTGCACGCGCGCCATCGCCGCCGGCGTCCAGCCGGAGCCGGCGGCGAGCTGCGCGCGGATGCGCCGCGCGCGGTGGTCGGAGTCGTAGTCGGCCGAGATCTGCAGCGGGTAGCCGTCCGGGACGAGGTGGTTGTTGGCGGTGACCAACAGGCCGTCCACCGGGTCGCGCACCGCCGGGTTGGCGGCGCGCGGGCGCAGGCCGTCCCAGCCGTAGGCGGCCTCCCGGCCCGGCGCCGGCAGCCAGCCGTCGCCGGCGCGGCGCTCCGGCACGCGGCCGAGGACGGTCCACAGCAGGCCGCCGTCGCGGTGCGCCACCACCAGGTTCTGCGCCGGTCCGAAGAAGCCGTCGAGGCCCGCCTCGACCTCGGCGAGCGTGGCGGCGCGGCCGAGCGCCAGGAAGGCGGACGTCGGGTCGCCGGCGCCGCCCGCGTCGCCGTAGAGCGTCCACGCGAGGCTGCGCGGCGGCAGGCCGAGCTCGGGGTCGGCGGGCAGCAGCGGACCGCGGTCGGTGGCGAGCAGCTTCAGCGTCTCGCTGCCGCCGCCGGCGACCGGGATCTCCTCGCGCTCGACCTCGACGTCGGCCCAACCGTCGCCGCGGCGCACCCGGCGGCGGCCGTCCGGCGCCGCCTCCAGCTCCTCGAAGTAGAGGTCGTGGTCGTCGAGCATGACGTTGGTCAGCGCCCAGGCGAGGTCGGCGTTGCGGCCGATCACCACGCCGGGCACGCCGGGCAGCGTCATCCCCGCCACCTCGTAGCCGGGGGCGCGCAGCAGCGCCTGGTACCAGGTGCCGGGGAGGCGGAACGGCAGGTGCGGGTCGTTGGCGAGCAGCGGCGCGCCGGAGGCGGTGCGGCCGCCGCCGAGCGCCCAGTTGTTGGAGCCGGGCGAGCCGTCCTGGCCGGCCGGCCGGTCGGCGGGCGCGGCGGCGGCGACGCCGGTGTCCGCCTCCTCGGCGGCGGCGGCGAGGGCGGCGATCGCCGCCGGCACGTGGCGCGGGCCGCCGGCGAGGTCGAGGGTGCGCTCGACGCCCAGCTCGCGCAGCCACAGGAAGTGCTCCTCCTCCGGCCGGTCGTTCCAGAACGACAGGTCGTTGGCCATCAGCATGACGAAGGCGAGGCTGTCCTGCGGTCGCCACGGCTCGGGGCGGAAGCGGGGACCGCCGAGGAGCACGAGGTCGGGCGGCAGGCCGCCGCCGCGCGCCGCCAGCCAGGTATTGACGCCGCGCGCGTAGGCGGTGAGCCAGGCGCGGCTCTCGGCGCCGGCGGACTCCCACAGCCGCTCGGCGGTGCGGCCGAAGCGCAGCGTGCGGTGCCGGCGGTCGAGCGGCAGCGCCCGCGGCCCGGCCACCTCGGCCAGGCGGCCGGCGGCGAGGCGGCGGCCGAGCTCCATCTGGGTGAAGCGGTCGTTGGCGTGCAGCCAGCCGAGGGCGGCGGCGAGGTCCTCCTCCGCGGCCGCCTCGACGTAGGGCACGCCGCGGCCGTCCCAGCGCACGGTGACCGGCGCCGAGAGGCCGGCGACGGCGGCCTCGC
>CAZLBJ010000315.1:0-2833 GCA_964557755.1 uncultured Thermoanaerobaculia bacterium | reverse complement strand
CGCGCTGGTGCTGTGCGCCGACCACGAGCTCAACGTCTCGGCGTTCACCGCCCGCTGCGTCGCCTCGGCGGCGGCGTCGACCGACGACGCAGTGGCGGCGGGGCTGGCGGCACTCAAGGGGGCGCGCCACGGCGGCGTCGGCGAGCGCGTCCAGGCGCTGCTGGCGGAGGTCGGCGAGCGCGGGCGGGCGCGGCGGGTGGTCGCCGAGCGGCTGCGCCGCGGCGAGGCGGTTCCCGGCTTCGGCCATCCGCTCTACCCGCAGGGCGACCCGCGGGCGGCGGCGCTGCTCGAGCGCGCGGCGGCGGTGGCGCCGGACCCGGGCCGCCTCGAGCTGGTCGACGCGGTGGTGGCGGCGGCCGGCGACCTGCTCGGCGAACGGCCGAGCCTGGACGTCGGGCTGGTGGCGCTGGCGCGGGCCCTGGCGCTGCCGCCGGAGGCGCCACTGGTGCTGTTCGCCGCCGGCCGCACCGCCGGCTGGCTCGGCCACGCGATCGAGGAGTACGGCCGCGGGCGGCTGATCCGGCCGCGGGCGCGCTACGCCGGGCCGCCGCCGGAGACGGTGCCTTCGTCCGCCTCGGAAGACTGACCGGCGGCCGGCCGGCGCGGGTGGAGGTCGAGGGCGCCGGCCGACCCCACCTCGTCGCCGGAGGAGGCGCCGAGCTCCTGGAAGCGCCGCGCGCCGACCAGCACGCGGCTCTCGAAGGAGCCCATCGCCCGGTTGTAGGCGTCCACCGCCCGCTCCAGGCCGCCGCGCAGGTCGTCGAGGTGGCGGGCGAAGACGCGCAGCCGGGCGTGCAGCTCGCGCCCCAGCTCGCTGATCTCGCGCGCGTTGTCGGCCAGCCGCTCCTGCCGCCAGCCGTAGGCCACCGCCTTGAGCAGCGCGATCAGCGTCGTCGGCGTGGCGAGGATCACCCGCCGCTCGACGCCGTACTCGATGAGCGACGGGTCCTGCTCGAGGGCGGCCGAGAAGAAGGTCTCGCCGGGAAGGAACAGCACCACGAACTCCGGCGCCTCGTCGAGGTGGTCCCAGTAGGCCTTGGCGCCGAGGGCGGCGAGGTGGCCGCGCACGCCGCGGGCGTGGCGCACCAGCGACTCGCGGCGCGCGCCGTCGTCCGCCGCCTCGGCGGCCTCGAGGTAGTGGGCCAGCGGCGCCTTGGCGTCGACCACGATCGAGCGCCCGGCGGGCAGCCGCACCACCAGGTCGGGGCGTAGCGCGCCGCCGTTGCCGGCCATCGTCTCCTGGCGCACGAAGTCGCAGTGCTCGACCAGACCTGCGAGCTCGACGACGCGCTGGAGCTGGATCTCGCCCCAGCGGCCGCGCACGTTGGGGGCGCGCAGGGCGCGGGCGAGGTTGCCGGTCTCGGTGGTCAGCCGGTTCTGCGACTCGGCGAGGCCCTGGAGATAGCCGGTGAGCGAGCCGTAGGCCTCGGCGCGGCTCTTCTCCACCTCGCCGATCTTCGCCTCCACCTTGCCGAGTGCCTCGCGCACCGGCGCCACCAGCTCGCCGATCGCCTTGTGGCGCGCGTCGAGGTCGCCGGTCGCCTGGCGCTGGAAGGCGTCGAGCTGGCTGCGGGCGAGCTCGAGGAAGGAGCTGGAGTTGCTCTTCAGCGCCTCCGACGACAGCGCCTGGAAGGTCTCGGCGAGGCGGCCGCGGGCGTCCTCGAGGAGCTGGAGCTTCTCCGCCGCGGCGCGCCGCTCGGCGGCGAGGCGGGCCTCGGCGTCGGCCAGGCGGGCGGCCGCCTCGGTGCGCTCGGCGGCGGCGCGGTCGAGCCGCTCGCGTGCCTCCGCCAGGTCGGCGCGGAGCTCGGCGGCGCGCCCCTCGGCAGCGCGCAGGCGCTCCTCGAGCACCGCCCGGCCGCCGTCCCCGCCGCCGCGCCGGTGGGCCAGCCACGCGGTGAGCACGGCGGCGAGCAACGCGCCCGCCGCGGCGCCGAGGACGGCCCAGGCGGCGGTGCTCAGCGGCTCCACGCAGCGCCTCCACGCCACGGTGGCGGTGAACAGGCAGTGACGAGGTGAAAGCGAGGCATAAGAGGAGTGTAGCACCGGCCGCCCGGCTTGCCGTATGCTTGCGGCACACCACCACAACCGGTACGGCGGGAGGGGCATGGAGTCGCGGAGCACGTTCGGCACCATGGTGGCGGTGATCGGCAGCTGCCTGATCGCCCTCGGCGTCGCCTGGTTGGTGGCGCAGAACTGGCAGGCGCTGCCGGCCGTCGCCAAGGTGCTGATCCTCGCCGCCGCCACCGGCGGCGCGCTGGCCGGCGGCGTCCTGCTGCGCGCCCGCGGCCATGGGGGCATCAGCGCCGCGCTGCTGGTCCTCGCCAGCTTGCTGTTCACCCTCAGCGTCTTCCTCGTCGCGCAGATCTTCTCGACCGACGCCAGCCTCCAGGGCGGCGCCTGGCTGACGGCGCTGGCGGCGGCCGGCGTGCTGGCCATCGCCTACGGCCTCGACAGCCGCGCCAGCCTGGTGGTCGGGCTGGCCGAGGTGCTGGTGTGGCTGCTGTTGCAGTTCCTCGCGCTGATGGAGCACACGCGCACCGACGGCGCCCTCGTCGCCCTCCTCTTCCTCGGCGCCGGCGTCGTGTCCTACGCCGCCAAGCTCCTCCACGAGGAGCGCTTCGCCACCCTCTACCGGGTGTGGACGGTGGTCTACTTCCTGCTCTTCGGCTACGTGCTGAGCTTCCAGGAGCTGCTGCCGCGGCTGTGGACCGCCGACCCCTCGTGGAGCGCCGGCGCCACCTTCGTGGCCGCCGTGTGGGCGGCCGGCCTCCTGCTCGCCGCGGTCGCCCTGGTGGGGGGGCGCGGCGGCGTCGCGCGGCGCGAGCCGGCGGTC
>CAZLBJ010000314.1:0-4691 GCA_964557755.1 uncultured Thermoanaerobaculia bacterium | reverse complement strand
CCCGGCGCCGCGGCGGTGCGAGGCTGAGCCGGCTCAGGAGGTCCGCGCGCGGGCGGCGAGGTGGAGCTTGCAGGGCGGGCCGCCGGCGGCCGGGAGGCCCGGGGCGGGGCGGGCCAGCAGGTCGGCGAGGGTCCAGCGGGTAAGGGCGGCGACGGTGGCGCGATGGACGTCGGCCATCGCCTGGTGGAAGGCGCACACCGGGTAGCCGGGGAGGTCGACCGGGCGGCAGTAGTCGGCGGTGAGCATCCCCTGGCAGGCCTCGACCACGGCGAGCAGGGTGATCTCCTCCGCCGGCCGCGCCAGCCGCACGCCGCCGCGGGCGCCGCGGAACGAGCGCAGGAGGCGCGCCTTGACCAGCATGCCGAGGATCTTCGCCAGGTAGGACGGCGAGCAGTCGAGGCGTTCGGCCAGCCGGCGCGGCGGCGTAGGCCCGGCGGCGCCCTCCAGCCCGAGCACCAGCAGCGCCCGGATCGCCGTCTCGGTGGTGCGCGTCAGCATGGCGAGCAAAGTCTGACCCGCGACGTCGCAGTTCGCCCCACCCCGGCAGGTGGCGGCAGCACCGTCCGTCCGGACGTGCCGCGCCGCGGGGCTGCCGGCGCAGAATCGAACTCGGACAACGGAGGGGGCAGTTGGCGCCCTTGCCCCGCCACCGACCCTCCGAGGGAGACCGCCACGATGACCGTCGCCGACCGCTCCGCCAGCCCGCTGCCGCAAGCCCTCGCCGCCTGCCTGCCTGATGCCTGGCGGGCCCGCCTCGCCGCCGCCTGGGCGTGGACCACCGGCCGCACCGGCCGCCGCTGGTTCCGCAGCTTCCGGCTGCGCATCCTGGTGCAGAGCGGCTTCGCCGCCACCTGCGTCGTGCTCGGCTGGCAGTTCTCGCGCTTCGTCGCCGCCGCCCGCGCCGGCGCCGAGGTGCTGCCGCAGCGGCCGCCCGGCGTCGAGGGCTTCCTGCCGATCGGCGGCCTGCTCGGGGTGGTCGACTGGATCCACCAGGGGACGCTCAACGTGGTGCACCCGGCGGCCACCGTGCTGCTGCTGATCTTCGTCGCCCTCGCCGTGGTGGCGCGCAAGAGCTTCTGCTCGTGGGTGTGCCCCGCGGGCTTCGTCTCCGACCTCCTGGCGCGCTTCGGGCGCTGGTCGTTCGGCCGCAACTTCCGCCCCTGGAGGTGGCTCGACGTACCGCTGCGCGGGCTCAAGTACCTGCTGCTCGGCTTCTTCGTGTGGGCCATCGCGCAGATGCCGGCCGAGGCGGTGCGCGGCTTCATCGAGTCGCCCTACTACCGCCTCTCCGACGTCAAGATGGGGATGTTCTTCGTCCACCTGGGCGGCTTCGGCGCCGGGGTGATGGCGGCGCTGGTGGTCGGCTCGGTGCTGGTCAAGGGCTTCTGGTGCCGCTACCTGTGCCCGTACGGCGCGCTGCTCGGCCTGGTCTCCTGGACGTCGCCGTTCAAGGTGCGCCGCGACCCGGTGAGCTGCATCGACTGCAAGCTGTGCGACAAGGCGTGCGGCTCGCGGCTGCCGGTGTCGACCAAGCTGGCGATCACCAGCCCCGAGTGCACCGGCTGCCTCGACTGCGTCGCCGCCTGCCCGGTGGAGGACGCGCTGGGCATCGGCCTGCCGCGCCGCCGCCGCGTGCCGGTGGCCGCCTACGCGGCGCTGATCCTCGGCCTCTTCTTCGCGGGCTACTTCGCGGCGCGCGCCACCGGCTCGTGGGACAACGCCATCTCCGACCACGAGTACGTCCAGCGCCTGCGCTACGAGGCGGTCGAGCTCTACGGCCACCCCGGCCTCGACGGCGAGGTGCCGCCGCCGTCGCACCGCTGAGCGCTGCTAACCGGCTGTCACAGCATCGTCACCTGCCGTCCGGAGCGCCGGGATAGCATCCCGGCGTGGAGACGCTCGTCCTCGTCGCCGTGGTGGTGGTGCTGGCCGTGGTGGGCCACCGGCTGGGGCGCGGGCGTGCGCGGGCTTTGAAGCGAGCGGGGCGCGCCGTGCACTCGTTGCCCGGCTACTACGGCGTCTACGTCGCCCTGTGGTGCGCCGTGCCGGCGCTGCTGGTGCTCGCCCTGTGGGCGGCCCTGGAGGGGCCGCTGGTCGAGGCGCTGACCGAGTCGTCGCTGCCGGCCGAGATGCGGCAGCTCCCGGAGCAGCGGCTCGACCTGCTGGTCAACGACGTCAAGAACCTCGCCGCCGGGGCTCCCGCCGCCGGCGCCGACCCCGCCCTGCTCGCCGCCGCGGCGCGCTACCGCGGCCTGCGCCAGACCGGCTTCGCCGCCTCGGCGGTGGTGGCGCTGATGCTGGCGCTCGGCGGCCTGCTGCTCGCCTGGCGCCGCGTGCGGCCGGAGCTGGCGGCCATCCGCAAGGTGGAGTCGACGGTGAAGGCGTTCCTCCTCGCCGGCTCGTTGGTCGCCATCTTCACCACCGTCGGCATCGTCCTGTCGCTGCTCTTCGAAGCGCTGCGCTTCTTCAACCGCGTGCCGCTGGCGGAGTTCCTGTTCGGCCTCGAGTGGAGCCCGCAGACGGCGCTGCGCGCCGACCAGGTGGGCAGCTCGGGATCGTTCGGCGCGGTGCCGCTGTTCACCGGCACGCTCTTGATCAGCGGCATCGCCATGGCGGTGGCGGTGCCGGTGGGGCTGCTGTCGGCGATCTACATGTCGGAGTACGCCACCCCGCGGGTGCGCAACGTCCTCAAGCCCCTGCTCGAGGTCCTCGCCGGCATCCCGACGGTGGTCTACGGCTTCTTCGCCGCCCTCACCGTGGCGCCGGTGCTGCGCGCCTGGGGCGAGGCGGTGGGCCTCGACGTCGCCTCCGAGTCGGCGCTGGCGGCGGGAGCGGTGATGGGGGTCATGATCATCCCCTTCGTGTCGTCGATCTCCGACGACGTCATCAGCGCCGTGCCGAAGGGGCTGCGCGAGGCCTCCTACGGGCTCGGCGCCACGCAGTCGGAGACCATCCGCCGCGTGGTGGTGCCGGCGGCGCTGCCGGGCATCGTGGGCGGCGTGCTGCTGGCGGTGTCGCGCGCCATCGGCGAGACGATGATCGTGGTGATGGCCGCCGGCCTCGCCGCCAATCTGACCGCCAACCCGCTGGAAGCGGTGACCACGGTGACGGTGCAGATCGTCACCCTGCTGGTGGGCGACCAGGAGTTCGACAGCGCCAAGACGCTGTCCGCCTTCGCCCTCGGGCTGGTGCTCTTCGTCATCACGCTGCTGTTCAACGTCGTGGCGTTGCACGTCGTGCGGCGCTACCGGGAGCAGTACGAGTGAGCGCGGCAGCCGTGGCGGACGTGGCGGCGCGCCGGCACCCGAACCTCGAGGACGAGGCGGTGCGCGCCCGGCTGGCGCGCCGCTACGCGCGCGAGCGCCGCTTCCGCTGGTACTGCCGGGCGGCGGTGGCGGTGGCGGTGCTGTCGCTGGTAGTGCTCTTCGGCGACATCCTGCGCAAGGGGTGGAGCGCCTTCCTGTCGGCCCGGGTGCGGGTGGAGGTGCACTTCGACCCGCAGGTGATCGACCCCGCCGGCCGCCGCGACCCCGGCGCCCTCTCCCGCGCCGACTACGCGGCGCTGTGGCGCGATTCGCTGCTGGCGCGCTTCCCGGCGGCGGCGGAGGAGCGGGCGGCGCGGCGCGAGCTGCTCGGCCTGGTCTCCGACGGCGCCACCTACAGGCTGCGCGACATGGTGCTCGACGACCCGTCGCTGATCGGCTCGACGCGGCCGGTATGGGTGGTCGCCGACGACGAGGTGGACCTGCTGCTCAAGGGGCACGTCGACCGCGACGCGCCGGAGGCGGCGCGGCGGCTGTCGGCGGCGCAGGTGGGCTGGATCGACGCGCTGGAGGAGTCCGGCGACCTGCGCATGGGGCTCAACGTGCCGTTCTTCGTCAACGGCGACTCGCGCGAGCCGGAGCTCGCCGGCATCCTGGGCGCCGCCGTCGGCTCGTTCTACACCATGCTGATCACGCTCGTGCTGTGCTTCCCGCTCGGCGTGGCGACCGCCATCTACCTCGAGGAGTTCGCGCCGCAGAACCGCTGGACGGACGTCATCGAGGTCAACATCAACAACCTGGCGGCGGTGCCGTCGATCGTCTTCGGGCTGCTCGGGCTGGCGGTGTTCCTCAGCGTCTTCGGGCTGCCGCGCTCGGCGCCGCTGGTCGGCGGGCTGGTGCTGTCGCTGATGACGCTGCCGACGATCATCATCTCCGCGCGGGTGGCGCTGAAGACGGTGCCGCCGTCGATCCGCGAGGCGGCCTACGGGCTGGGGGCGACGCCGCTGCAGGTGATCCAGCACCACGTGCTGCCGCTGGCCATGCCGGGCATCCTCACGGGCACCATCATCGGCATGGCGCGCGCCCTCGGCGAGACGGCGCCGCTGCTGATGATCGGCATGGTGGCGTTCATCGTCGACGTGCCGAAGGGACCGCTGGACGCCGCCACGGCGCTGCCGGTGCAGGTGTTCCTGTGGGCGGACAGCCCGGAGCGTGCGTTCGTCGAGAAGACGTCCGGGGCGATCCTCGTGCTGCTCGCGTTCCTGATCCTGATGAACGGGCTGGCGGTGTGGCTGCGGCGGCGCTCGGAGCGGCGCTGGTAGGGTCTTCGGGAGCCGCCCGCCGGGGGGGGGGGGGGGGCGCGGTGGCGGGCTGGGGGTCAGCCGCGGCCCCCCCCCCCCCGCCCGCCCCCGCGGGGGGGGGGGGGGG
>CAZLBJ010000313.1:0-6739 GCA_964557755.1 uncultured Thermoanaerobaculia bacterium | reverse complement strand
CAGCCGCCTCGACGTTGCCTGCACCGGCTACTTCCCGGCCGGCGACGGCCTCGTCGCGGCCGCCGGCGTGGACGGGCACGGCTAAGATCGTCCCCGTGACCGACGACCCCGAGACTGCCGCCGCTCCCGAGATCTCGGTGGTCGTCGCCGTCGGCGACCTGCGCGAGCGCGCCGGCGGCTGCCTGGCCTCGCTGCTCGGCCAGGGGCTCGGCGGGCGCATGGAGGTGCTGCTGCTCGACCGCGGCAGCGCGGGCGCCGCGCCGGTGCCCGGCGCGGAGTCGCCGTCGGTGCGCCGCCTGCCGCAGCCGCCGGGGGCGACCTTCTCCGCCATGCGCGCCGCCGGCGTCGCCGCGGCGCGGGCGCCGGTGGTGGCCTTCGTCGAGGAGCACGTGCGGGTGCGGCCCGGCTGGGCCGAGGCGCTGCTCGCCGCCTACCGCGAAGGCTGGGACGCGGTGGGCGCGGCGGTGGTGGTGGGCAACCCGGGACGCGGCAAGGCGGACGCCGTCGGCCTGATGAGCTACGGCCTGTGGCAGCCGCCGGTCGACGGCGGCGAGACGGCGATGCTGCCCGGCCACAACGCCAGCTACCGCACCGCGGTGCTGCGCGCGCTCGGCGGCGACCTCGAGCCGCTGCTGCACGGCGACCTCGAGCTGCAGCAGCGGCTGCGCGCCGACGGCCGGCGCCTCTACCTCGAGCCGCGGGCGGTCATCGAGCACCTCTGCGAGACCTCGTTCTTCCAGATCTCGCGCGGCCTCTTCCTGTGGTACCGCTGCTACGGACCCCTGCGCGCTCGCCGCCGCGGCTGGAGCCGCCTGCGGCGCGCCGGCTACGTCGCCGCCACGCCGCTCATCCCGCTCTACTTCCTGCTCCGCTTCGCCCTCCATCTGCGCCGCCGGCGCTCGCCCCACCTCGGGCTGCTGCTGCGCCACGCGCCGGGCGTGCTCCTCGCCCACCTGTGCGCCGCCGCCGGCCAGGCGCTCGGCCTCCTGCGCGGCGAGGGCGACGCCCCCGCCCGCTTCACCGACTACGAGCTCCACCAGCCGCGCCCGCTGTGAGCGCAGCCGGTGCCCGGCTCACGGGCACGTCGCGAAGGCGCTGGTGTCCTGGATCGGCTGCGCCGCCGGGCCCATCGGATTGAAGTAGCTCTTCGCTTGCTGCGTCTGGGTGTCGGTGACGGTGATCGTGTACTCGACGTTGGTGGTCGCCGCCGCGAAGACCCAGAAGCGGTCGTTGACGCCGCAGCCGTTGAGCACCTTGAGCAGGATCTCCCAGTTGTCGTCGTCGAAGAAGTAGAAGAGGCCGGAGTCGTCGGACGACAGGCCCGGGACGATCGGCGCCTTGCCGGTGCCGCCGAACATGGTGCGCCAGCGGGTGCGCACCGTGAAGCGGTCGTCCTGGAGACAGAGGGCATCGGTCGACGGCAGGCAGTTGTTCGCCGGCACCACCGTGGCCTGGAGGCTGGTGACGGGCGACCCGTTGATCTCCAACGCGGAGGTCTGGGAACCGAGCTGGGTGGCCACCAGGTCGACGTCGAAGACCAGCACCTCGCCGGCGTCGAGGGTCGCCGGCAGGCTCAGCGGGGTGGTGACGCCGCCGCCGGCGCAGACGTCGGGCTCCGACGCGTCGGCCTTGCGGATGCCGCGGACGAAGAAGGGAGCGCCGACGTCGATCGAGTTCACGTTGCCGGAAGCGTCGCAGTCGCCGCTCCCCTGTTGTTGCGAGAAGCAGAGGAAGACGCAGACGGTGGGGACCTCGCCGAGCCCGACGGTGCCGAAGTCGAACTGGGCGGCGGCGGGGACGGCCGGAAGGGCGAGGGCGAGGACTACCAGGGGGAGGAGGGAGGTACGCATCACGTCGTTCTCCTTGTGAATCCGCCGGTCGTAGCCATGGAAAGCGGCTACGGGGGTACCCGGAGAAGTCGGGAGCGGGACGGCGGCGCCCGAGGTCCCGGAGCGATGAGCGATGACTGGATTGCCCCCATTGTGCACTCGTACGCCGTTCCGTCAAGTGCCGAATGGCCGGCCGGTGCCGGCGACTCCGGGTCGCGGGGTGCGCGGCGTCAGCGGTCGCCGCGGCGGCCGGAGCGCGTCGCGGGGTGTACGCCGTGGGTCGAGGCGTGGACGCGGCCGCCCTGGCCGGCCGGGGCGCCGGCCGCGTGGCCGCCGTCGAGCACCTCGAGCTCGCCGGCCTCGATCAGCTTGACCAGCGGCGGGTGCTCGGCGGCCTGGGTGGCGATCTCGCCCGTCTTCCCCGGTCCGAGGTGCAGCTTGCGGCCGCCGGGCAGCGGCACCGCCAGCGGCATCTGTGTGGTGTTGCGCACGGTCTTCATGGTCGTGGCTCCACGCGGAGTCTACCCGATGGCGAGGGCGCGCGGCCTCCTGGCGGCGATCCTACCCGGCGCGCGCCGCGTAGCGCGCCTGCGCCTTGGCCGCCAGCGCCTCGCGCGTCTGCGGCGGAGCGTGGGCGACCAGCGCGTCGAGCAGGCGCTGGCTGGCGGCGGCGATCTCGTCCACCGCCCGTTCGAAGGCCGCGGCGTTGGCGCGCGACGGGCGCTGGTTGCTGATCTTGCGGACGAACTGCAGCGCCGCGTCGCGCACCTCGTCGGGGTGCACCGGCGGCTCGAGGTTGTGGAGTCGCTTGATGTTCCTGCACATGTGGCGAGTCTACCGCGGGGGCGGCGCGCCCGGGAGCCGGCCGGCCCCCGGGCGCCGCGGCCGCGGCCTCGCCCATCGAGGGCTACGGCTTGCGGGCGCGCACCAGGGCCGAGGCCACCAGGCCCTTCGCCTCCTCGGCGGAGAGGCCGGAGGCGGCGACGGTCTCCTCGCCCTCCGGGCCGAAGTCCGCCGGGTCCCAGGTGGCGACGATCTCGAGGTCGACGTCGACGAAGCCGGCGGCCGCCAGGGCCTGGCGGTACTCGTCCACCGTCAGCGCGCCGCCGACGCAGGCGCTCCACGTCTCGACGCGGCGGCGCACCGCCTCCGGGATGGGGCGGGTGGCCACCATGTCGGCGACCGCGAAGCGGCCGCCCGGGCGCAGCACGCGGAAGGCCTCGGCGAGGGCGCGCGGCTTGTCCGGCGTCAGGTTGATGACGCAGTTCGACAGCACGACGTCGACGCTGGCGTCGGGTAGCGGCACGTCCTCGATCAGCCCGCGCAGCAGCTCGACGTTGCCGACCCCGGCCTCGGCGACGTTGCGCCGCGCCAGGTCGAGCATCTCGTCGGTCATGTCGAGGCCGTAGACGCGGCCGTCGGGGCCGACGCGGCGGGCGGAGAGGATGACGTCGATGCCGCCGCCGGCGCCGAGGTCGAGCACCGTCTCGCCGGGGCGCAGCTCGGCGAGGGCCACCGGGTTGGCGCAGCCCAGCGACGCCTCGACGGCGCTCTTCGGCAGCTCGCCGGCCTCGGCCGTGTAGTGGCCGCGGCTGACGTTGGCCTCCAGCACGCCCTCGGTGCCGCAGCCGCAGCCGCAGCCGGCCGCCTCGCCCGAGCTCGCCTGCTTCGCGGCCTGCGCGTAGCGCCGCCGCACCGCCTGCCGCAGCGCCTCCTCGCAGCCCGCGGGGTCCGTCACCTGCTGAACGCTCTTGCCGTCACTCATCTCGTTCTCCTTGGTGGGTTGCTACTGTTGTCACTTGCAACTACCGGGTCGAAGTCGTCCGTCTCTCGCAGTGGGCATCGTCGGTCCCTCAGCGCAGCCGGCAGCAGCCGCCGGAGCGCTCGACGCGCGCCGCGGCGGCGGTGCCGAGGCGGCCGAGGAGGCGGATCATGTCCCGCCGCACGGCGGGGTCGAAGTCGGCCGCCAGCCGGGCGACCTCCGCCACCAGGTCGCTCTCGATGCGCGCGAAGACCTCCCGTCCCGCGGCGCTCGGCTCGAGTACCAACGCGCGGCCGTCCGCGGGGTCCGGCCGCCGCAGCAGGTAGCCCTTGCGCTCCAGCGCGCCGACCACCCGGCTGGCGGTGCTCTTGTCGAGGAACAGGCTCTCGGCCAGCGCGTTGAGCGCCATCGGCCCCTCCTCTACCAGCGCGCGCAACGCGTAGCACTGCGTCACCGACACGTCGTAACAGCAGATCCGGTCGCGGTCCCGAAACTGCACCACGCGCAGCAGGTCCTCGAGCACGCGGTGGAGCTCCCGGGCGTCGGCGGCGAGGGTGGGGGTTCCGGAAGCGATCATAGTTGTCACCTGCAACTATGCACGAGCCACCGAGCCCTGTCAAGCGCGCCGGCGGGGGACCGGCGGTGGACGCGGGGAGGCGCCCGAAGTCGATCCCCCTTCGTTCAGGGAGTCGTCAGCACGAGATCGGGAAAGCAGGCCGCGATGCGGCGGGCATCCGCGGTCGCCAGGGGCCAGCCCATGATCCGCGCATGGGCGCCGATGAAGAAGTCGGGCAGGGGCATGCGCGGCGAGTCCTTGCCGGATTCCGCATGCCGCTGCCGGATCGACGTCAGGTCGAGCGCGAGCCGTCCGCCACCTCGGCCATCATCGCCCGCACCCGCTCGAGCTCGTCCTCGTTGACGGTGTGGCCCATGCCGGGGTAGAGGCGGGTGGTGACCCGTGCGCCCATCGCCTCCAGGGCGCGGGCGCTCTCCTCGACGCGGGCGCGGGGGACGTGCGGATCGGGGTCGGCCGAGCCGAGGAAGACCGGCGTGCCGGCTAGCGAGCCCGGGGCGTCGCGGGGGGCGCCGTCGGGGCCGATCAGGCCGCCGGTGAGCGCCGCCACGCCGCCGTAGCGCCGCGGCCGGCGCGCCGCGTACTCGAGCGCCAGGCCGGCGCCCTGCGAGAAGCCGGCGAGCAGCAGGCGCTCGGGCGGCACGCCGGCCGCGGCGGCGCCCTCGACCACCGTGCCGACGAGCCGCAGCGCGGAGCCCAGCCAGGGCTCGTTGCGCTCCAGCGGCTCCAGGAAGCCGTACGGGTACCAGGTGGAGCCCGCCGCCTGCGGAGCCAGGTAGGCGAAGTCCGGCCGCGCCAGCTCCGCCGCCAGCCCCAGGATGCTCTCGGCGCTCGCCCCCCGCCCGTGCAGCAGCACCATCGCCGCCGCCGCCTCCGCGAGCGGCCGCCCGGCGGCGAGGACGGGCTGGCCGCGGTGGGGGTCTCGGGCGAGGGTCGGCGGCTCGCTCATCGCCGCATCCTACCGGCGTGGGCCCCGGCGGCGGGCCGACATCGTAGGATGCGGCCACCCATGAAGCACCCCCTCCGCAGCGAGCCCGAGCCCGAGCCGCGCGAATAGACCCTCGACCCGGACGACTGGGAGGCCCTGCGGCGGCCTACGAGGACTTCCTGCGCGACGTCGAGCCGTCCGCCCTCGGCAACCGCCACCCGCGCGGCCGGGGCTGGGTCAACGGCACCGGCTCGACCTGTCGAATTCGGCGTCCGGCGGCGGCGCGAGGGGCTGAAGGCCTCTCGGTGCTACGATTTCAAGATGTTGGTCGAGATCGCGGTGGCACGGCTCGCGCCGCTCCTCGGTGAGGGGCTCGCCGAGGGTGCCGCACCGGCCCCCGGCGAAGCGCTCTGCCTCCGGTCCCAGGGCCGGCGGCGGTGAAGTTCGTCAGCACCCAGCTCACCTACCTCCTCACCCAGGGGGAGACCCGCACCAACATCAAGGCGCTGCTCAAGTACCTCCTGTTCCTCGCCTTCGTCATCGCCGTCTACTCGGTGATCTTCCACTGGATCATGGCGGGGGTGGAGGAGCGGGACCACTCCTGGATCACCGGTGTCTACTGGACGCTGACGGTGATGAGCACCCTGGGCTTCGGTGACATCACCTTCGCCAGCGACATCGGCCGGCTGTTCAGCGTCATCGTCCTGATGTCGGGAATCCTGCTGCTGCTCATCGTCCTCCCGTTCGCCTTCATCCGTTTCTTCTATGCCCCGTGGCTCGAGGCCCAGATCCGCCTGCGGGCGCCGCGCGAGGTGCCGCCCGGCACCGCGGGCCACGTCGTGGTGACGCGGGACGACGCCATCGCCCGAGGGCTGACGCGCAAGCTGGCGCCGCTCGGCATTCCCTGCTTCGTCCTCGAGCCCGAGATCGGGCGTGCCGCGGAGATGCACTCCGACGGCGTCCCGGTGATCGCCGGCGAGAGGGACTCGGTGGCCACCTACCGGTCGCTGCGGATCGGCGAGGCCTCGGCCGTGGTCGCCAACCTCGGCGACGCGGAGAACACCAACGTCACGCTCACCGTGCGGGAGGCGGCGCCGGAGTTGCCGGTGATCTCCCTGGCGGAGGAGGACGACTCGATCGACCTGCTGGAGCTGGCCGGGTCGACCCACGTCGTCCCGCTCAAGCGCCGCCTCGGAGAGCACCTGGCGAACCGGGTGAGCGCCGGGCACAGCCAGGCCCACGTCGTGGGCCGCTTCGCCGATCTCCTCATCGCCGAGTTTCCCGTCCACCAGACGCCGCTGGCCGGGCGCAGGATCCGTGACACCAAGCTGCGCCAGGCCCTGGGGGTCAACATCGTGGCGGTCTGGGAGCGGGGCCGGCTGGTGCCTGCCCACCCCGACCTCGTGCTCACCGGCACCAGCGTGCCGGTGGTGGTGGGCACCCGCGACCACATCGCCGAGCTCGACACGCTGCTGGTCATCTACGACGCGAACTACAACCCGGTGCTGGTCATCGGCGGCGGCAAGGTGGGATTGGCGGCGACCCGGTCCCTGCGGGAGAAAGGGGTGGCGGTGCACCTGGTGGAGCGCAACGAGGCGTTGGCGCAGCGCCTCGCGGGGGAGGCGGACCGCGTGTTCGCCGGCGAC
>CAZLBJ010000312.1:0-8583 GCA_964557755.1 uncultured Thermoanaerobaculia bacterium | reverse complement strand
GCCCACAGGCCAGGCAGCGAGCTCCGCCCGCGAGCGTCCACCTCGATGCCGCCCGTGTGGTAGTGCGCCGCGGGCGTCACCGGCAGCGGCTCGCGGCGCGGGTCGAAGCCCGCCGCCACCGCCGCCGCGAACACCGTCGGGAAGCGCCGCGGGAAGTCGTCGCCCACCGCGTCGCGGGCGTCGAGGTACACCGCCTCGCCGGCCTCGCGCCGGCGGTGGATGGCACGCGCCACCACGTCGCGCGGCGCCAGCTCTGCGTCCGGGTGCTCGGCGGGCATGAAGCGGCGGCCGGCGCCGTCCACCAGCACCGCGCCCTCGCCGCGCAGCGCCTCGGTGAGCAGCGGCAGCGGGCCGCCGGCGTCGCCCGCCGCCAGCGCCGGGGGGGGGAACAGCACCATCTCGGCGTCGACCAGCCGGGCGCCGGCGCGCGCCGCCATCGCCAGGCCGTCGGCGGTGACCTCGCCCGGGTTGGTGGTGCAGCGGTAGAGCTGGCCGCAGCCGCCGGTGGCGAGCACCACGGCGCCGGCGAGGTGGAGAACGCGCCGGCCGCCGGCGTCGAGGGCGAGGACGCCGGCGACGCGGCCGTGGGTCGAACCGGCAGCCGGCTCGGTGACCAGGTCGACGGCGAACGTCTCCTCCTCGACGCGCACGCCGGGCGCCCGGCGCAGCGCCGCCACCAGCGCGCGCACCAGCTCGGCGCCGGTGGCGTCGCCGCCCGCGTGGAGGATGCGGCGGCGGCTGTGCGCCGCCTCGCGGCCGAGGTGGAGGCCGGCCAGCCCCGAGCCCGCCGCGGCGCGGTCGAAGCGCGCGCCGAGGGCGATCAGCTCGCCGAGGCGCACCGGCCCCTCGCGGGTCAGGAGCTCGACCACCGCCGGGTCGCCGAGGCCGCCCGACACCGCCAGGGTGTCGGCGGCGTGGAGCTCCGGCGCGTCGTCGGCGCCCACCGCCGCGGCGACGCCGCCCTGCGCCCAGGCCGACGAGCCGCCCTCGCCCAGCCGCGCCTTGGTGAGCACGGTGACCGAGCGCGGCGAGCAGCCGAGGGCGGCGGCGAGGCCGGCGACGCCGGTGCCCACGACCAGCACCTCGGAGAGGCGCACCTCGTCGACCGGGCCGACGCCCGCGAGCCGGGGATGCACCTCAGCCCTCCCGCCGGCCGACCGCCAGCATGCGCTCGACGGCGCGGCGGGCGCGCGCGGCGACCTCGGGCTCGACCTCCACGGCGTGCTCCATGCGCTCGAGCGCGCGGTGGATCTTGGGCAGGGTGATGCGCTTCATGTGCGGGCACAGGTTGCACGGCCGGATGAACTCGACGTCCGGGTACTCGACCGCCACGTTGTCGCTCATCGAGCACTCGGTGATCATCACCACCCGCCGCGGCCGCGTCGCGCCGACGTGGCCGATCATCCCCGAGGTCGAGCCCACGAAGTCGGCCTCCGCCAGAACCTCCGGCGGGCACTCCGGGTGGGCCAGCACCTCGATGCCGTCGAAGCGCCGCCGGAAGGCGCGGATCTGCTCCGGCGTGAAGCGTTCGTGCACCTCGCAGTGGCCCTTCCACAGGATGATCTCGACGGCGGTCCGCGACGCCACGTAGCGGCCGAGGTACTCGTCGGGGAGGAAGATGACGCGGTCGGTGCCGAGCGACTCGACGACGGCGACCGCGTTCGCGGAGGTGCAGCAGACGTCGGACTCGGCCTTGACCTCCGCCGAGGTGTTGACGTAGGTGACCACCGGCACGCCCGGGTGGCGCTGGCGCAGCAGGCGCACGTCGGCGGCGGTGATCGACTCGGCCAGCGAGCAACCGGCGGCGAGGTCGGGGATCAGCACCGTCTTCTCCGGCGACAGGATCTTCGCCGTCTCGGCCATGAAGTGGACGCCGGCGAGGACGATGACCTCGGCGTTGGTGGCGGCGCCCTTCTGCGCCAGGCCGAGCGAGTCGCCCACGTGGTCGGCGACGCCGTGGAAGATCTCCGGCGTCTGGTAGTTGTGGGCCAGCACGACCGCGTTGCGGCGCCGCTTGAGCTCCTGGATCGCCGCCACGTACGGCGCGTGGACCGGCCACTCGATGGCCGGCACCACGTCGCGCACCCGCTCGTAGAGGGGCGCGGTGAGGCGGGCGACGTGCGGGGTGTAGTCGAGGCGGGCGGCGGTGTCGGCGATGGTCATGGCGCTGGTTCCTCCCTGCCAGTTATGCTCAAGTTGAGAATATCAGGGCGCTGAAAAAGGCCGGTCAAGCCGGCCCGCTTGCTCGCGGCTTATGCTAGCCGTGAGTATTTGTAGGTGTCAACCCTGTGGAGACGGCGTGAATTCCAGCAGGAGGGACCGGCTCCCGGAGCCGGCCGCGGCTGCGGCACGCCCCGGGAGCCGGCGCGGAGACGGCTACGGGCTGCGGTCGATGCGCGCCCGCACCGGATCGGCGGTCACCGTGCAGTTCCCGTCGCTGGAGAGGTCGATGAACGAACCGGCGGGGAAGATGTTGACGCCGTGCAGGTAGGTGCATTCGAGGTAGGCGGCTAGGCCGCCCGGGTTCTGCGGCGTGCCGCCGTAGTTGTAGCCTCGCAGCGGCGTGCCGAAGACGTTGGCGCCGCCCGGCGAGGTCGCCACCGGGGTGTTCGGCGCGGTGTCGTAGCTGCGCGCCTTGACCTGCCAGTGGTCGCCGGCGATGCAGCAGTCGGCGACGCGGGCGTCGAGGAAGCTGGCGCCGTTGCAGGTGATGCGGTAGCCCTGCACCTCCGCGGGGTGGTTGAGGCTGCAGATCACCTGGGTACGCCAGATGGCCTTCTCGTCGACCTCCTCGGCGACCGGCGGCGAGTCCCGCTCCGCCACCGAGGCCTCGTTGCCGGCGGTGGTCGCGGCGGCGGCGGCCAACGGCAGGATCAGCACGACGACGGCGAACAACGCGATCAGGGTCCTCTTCATACGGGTTGCTCCTCAGCGAAGGCGGCGGGGCGGCGAGCCCGGGCTCCGTCGCGTCGAGGGTGCCGGGCGGCGCAGGCCCGGCTGATGGGATGGCTCGCTGCGGATAGTATACGCGAACCAACGACTATGCGCAACTACCTAAGTATATCGAGGTGTCGGGCTCACCTGCGGGCGCCGGGGAGCCCGACGCCCGGGGCCGGCCGCTCGCGCAGCACCTCACGGCGGAAGCGGAACAGCTCGGCCGGCCGGCCGGCGGTGGGCGCCTGCTCGCCGGTGCCCTCGACGAGGCCGCCCTTCTCCACCAGGCGGCGGAAATTGCCCTTGTGCAGGTGCACGCCGGCCAGCGCCTCGACGACGCGCTGGAGCTGGAAGAGGGTGAAGGCGGGCGGCATCAGCTCGAAGACCACCGGCCGGTACTTGATCTTCGCCCGCGTTCGGCCGAGGGCGGTGGCCAGGATGCGGCGGTGGTCGAGGGCCATCGGCTCGCCGGCCGGCGTACGGGCGGGACGCGCCTGGGCGCCGGCGGAGCGCATCTGCGGCGCCGGCTCACCCTCCGCCGGCGGCGTGCCGCGCTCGGCGAGCATGCGCTGGCGGGCGACGCGGTCGCGGCTCGACTCGGCGGCGAGGCCGGCCTCGTAGAGCAGCTCGTAGCGCTCGAGCACCCGCTCGCCGTCCCAGGCGGCGCCGCCGAGGCCGAAGGTGATGTCGGCGCGCTCGCGGCGGTGGCGGCGTAGCGCCGGCCGCTCCGCTTCCTCCACCCAGGCGTCGAGCGCCGGCACCACCGCCTCGTCGAGCAGCCGCGGCCGCCCGTCGCGCCAGTCCTCCCAGGGGAAGAAGCGGTAGGCGTCGCGCCAGGTGGCGGCGCCGGAGGTCGCCTCCTCGCGCACCAGGGCGAGGTAGCCGATCGAGATCGGGCGCACCCCCTCACGGCGCACGCGCGGGTCGCGGTCGCGGTCGCCGAAGGTGTAGAGCTGCTCGACGTAGCCGAGCTCGAGACCGCTCTGCTCGCGCACCCGCACGCGCAGCGCCAGCTCCAGGGTGCGCTCGCTGCCCGGGTCGAGCGAGCCGAAGGGCAGCGCCGCCTCGCCGCCGGGCCCGGGCACGGTGAGCACCCGCGGCGACTCCTCGGTCACCGTCAGGATGACCGCGTTGAGGCCGATGGCGAAGGAGGCCTGCGAGGGCGCCATGCGCCTAGCCTACCCCGGCCCCCGCCGGCCGGGACCGCGCCGGCGGGCGGGGGCGGGAGCGGCGAGGTCAACCCGTGATCACCCCGAGCGGGCGGAGCTGGGCGACCTTGCGGGCGATGCCGGCGCGGTGCACCACCTCGACGACGTCGGCGACGTCCTTGTAGGCCTCGGGCATCTCCTCGGCGACGGTCGCCATGCCGGCGGCGCGGACGACGACGCCGCGCGCCGCCATCTCGGCGAGCAGCGACCGCCCCGCCGCGTTCTTCTTGGCCTGCTTGCGGCTCATGCGGCGGCCGGCGCCGTGGCAGGCGGAGCCGAAAGTGTCGCGGTAGGCCGCCTCGGCGCCGGCCAGGACGTACGAGTAGCGGCCCATGTCGCCGGGGATGAGCACCGGCTGGCCGACGTGGCGGTAGCGCTCCGGCACCTGCGGATGGCCCGGCGGATAGGCGCGGGTGGCGCCCTTGCGGTGGACGCAGGCGCGCCGGCGGCCGCCGGCACCGTCGTCGAAGGTCTCCATCTTGGCGATGTTGTGGCACACGTCGTAGACCACCTCGAGGCCGATCTCGGCGGCGCCGGCGCCGAGCGCCTCGGCGAAGCTCTCGCGCGCCCAGTGGGTCATCACCTGGCGGTTGGCGAAGGCGAAATTGGCGGCGGCCGCCATGGCGCCGAGGTAGTCGCGCCCCTCGGGCGAGGCGAGCGGCGCGCAGCCGAGCTGGCGGTCCGGGAGGTCGATGCGGTACCTCTCGACCGCCCGCTGCATCACCTTGAGGTGCTCGGTGCACACCTGGTGGCCGAGGCCGCGCGAGCCCGAGTGGATCATCACCGTCACCCGGCCCGGCACCAGGCCGAAGGCGTCCGCCGCCGCCTCGTCGTAGACCTCGGCGACGTACTGCACCTCGAGGAAGTGGTTGCCGGAGCCGAGGGTGCCGAGCTGCGTGCGGCCACGCTCGAGGGCGCGGTCGGAGACCGCCCCGGGGTCGGCGCCGGCGAGGCGGCCGCCCTCCTCCAGCGCCTCGAGGTCGCGCGCCCCGCCCATCCCTTCGTCGACCGCCCAGGCGGCGCCGCGCTCGAGCACGGCGCGCAGCTCGGCGTGCGACAGCTTCAGGTCGCGGCGGCCGGCACCGACGCCGGTGGGCACGCGCTCGAACAGGCGGTCGACGACGTCCGGCAGGTCGGGGGCCAGCGCCTCGCGGTCGAGGCGGGAGACGAGCAGGCGCACGCCGCAGTTGATGTCGTAGCCGACGCCGCCCGGAGAGATCACCCCCTCGTCCGGATCGGTGGCGCAGACGCCGCCGATCGGGAAGCCGTAGCCCCAGTGGATGTCGGGCATGGCGATCGAGGCGTCGAGGATGCCCGGCAGGTGGGCGACGTTGGCCACCTGCTGCAGGCTGGCGTCGGCGCGGATGTCGTCGATCATCGCCGCGCTGGCGTAGACCACCCCGTCCACCCGCATGCCGCCGTGCTTCGGGATGCGCCAACGCATCTCGTCGACGCGTTCGAGGGGAAGCTCGCTCATGGTCCACCTCCGGTGCGAGAAGCCTGCCGGGTCAGGCTCTAGATGTCGAAGATCACGCGGGCCCGCCAGCCTTCGCCTGGGACTTCCCGGACCTCGAGCTGGTGGTAGGTGACGCCCTTGACCAGGACCTTGATCGGGTGGCGGTCGGGCTCGTACCGCTCGCCGCGGGCGGTGGCGGTGAGGACGGCCTCGCCGGTGGCGCCGTCGGGGTGATGGCGGCCGAAACCGGGCAGGTCCACCTCCGCCTCGCGGAACAGCAGGTTCTCGGTCTCGAACAGGTACAGGAGCTCGCCGAGCCACTCGACCATCAGGTCCTCGAGCGCCGTGCGGCCGGCGCGGACGGCGACGCGCAGGCGGCGTTCCTCGCGGGGCTCGACGCGGTCGAGCACGGTCACCGTGTCGGTGAAGGCGGCGAGCGCCTCGGCGAAGAGCCGGCGCGGACCCGGCGCCGCGATCTCGACGCCGACGTCGGCCGTGTGGTCGAGAAACCGCCAGCTCACGCCGGCACCGCCGCGATCGCCTCCAGGTCGCGCTCGAAGACGGCCGCGAAGTGGCGAGCGTAGCGCGCCGCCACCGCCGCCAGCGGCGGCGCCTCGCCGGTGAGACGCGCGATCGAGGTCAGCCGCACCTCGGGCAGGCCGCAGGCGACGATGCCGGCGAAGTAGCCGAGGTCGGTCGACACGTTGAGCGCGAAGCCGTGGGTGGTGATCCAGCGCTTGAGGTGGATGCCGAGCGAGGCGATCTTCTCCTCCCCCACCCAGACGCCGACCAACGCCTGCCCCTCGCGCCGCTCGGCCTCGATGCCGTAGTCGGCGAGGGTGCGGATCAGCGTCTCCTGGAGGTCGCGCACGTAGCGCCGGACGTCGCGGCGGTCCGGATCGAGGTCGATCACCGGGTAGCCCACGAGCTGCCCCGGCCCGTGGTAGGTCACCTGCCCGCCGCGGTCGCTCTCCGCCACCGCGATGCCCCGCGCCGCCAGCACCTCCGGCGCCGCCACCACGTCGCCCTCGGACGCGTTGCGCCCCAGCGTGTAGACGTGCGGATGCTCCAACAGCAGCAGGTGCTCCGCCCCCTCCCCCCGCCGCAACGCCTCCCGCACCTCCTCCTGCAGCCGCACCCCCTCCGCATACCCCACCCGCCCCAGGTACCCCCACCGCACCACCCGCCGGGACGTATCCGCCGTCACCTTCCTCATCCCTCGATTCTAGGCCGCGACGCTCCAGCCGTCCTCTTCGTCCCAGCCGCTCCTAGCGGGAGCCCGCGGGGATACCTCGCACCCGTAGCACTTCCCCGAGCGGAGGGTGCGAGGTATCCCCGCGGGCGGCTCCCCCGCATCAAAGCCCCAACCGAAACCGAGCCACCAGCGGATCGTGGTCGCTAGGCTTCTCCCCATCCGGCAGGTCCGCGTGCCGGTGCACCGCGTCCACCCCGGCGAACCGCTCCGCCAGCGCCGGGCTCACGAAGATGTGATCCAGCACCTGCGAGTTGCCCTCGTAGACGTACGTGTACCGCTCCTCCGGCTCCAGCCGCTCCACCATCCCCACCAGCCCCACGTTCCGCAGCGGGTCCAGCGCCGGCCGGAACTCGAAGTCGTTGAGGTCCCCCAGCACCACCACCAGCGCGCCGGGCTCCGCCGCCATCAGCGCCCCGGCGAGGTCGGCCACCAACCGCGCCTGCGCCGTGCGCTTCACCTCCGACGGCAGCCGCGGCGGCTGGTACGGCCCGAACAGCGCGTCGTCGCCGCCCTTCGACGCGAAGTGGTTGACGATCACGAACAGCGTCCGGTCCCCGAACCGCGCCTCGACCGCCAGCGGCTTGCGCGAGTCCTCGAAGGCCGGCGCGCCCGGCGCCAGCCGCCCCGGCGACGGCACCAGCGCCGGCCGGCCGCCAAGGCGCTCCACCGCCACCCCGGTCTGCGGCCCGGGTGTGCCGCGGTCCACCACCTCGACGCGCGCCGGGTCGAACAGCAGCGCGACGCGGATGTTGCCGCCGGGGCGGCCGCCGTCGCGGTTGTCGAGCGGATCGATCTGCCGAAATGCGTAGCGCGGGCCGCCGGAGGCGGCGACGGCGTCGACGAAGCGCTCCAGGGTGGCCGCCGCCGAGACCACGCCGTCGTCCGCCGGGCCGCTGTCGTCCTGCACCTCCTGCAGCGCCACCAGGTCGGGGGCGCCGAGGCCGGCGACCAGCGTCTCCGCCAGCCGCGCCAGCTTCGCCGGCGGGTCGACGGCGGACAGGTTCTCGAGGTTCATGGTGGCGACGGTGAGGTGCTCCGGCCCGGCGACGAGGGCGGTCTCCTCCAGCTGCCACGGGCGCGGCGACGCCGCCGGCCAGGCGGTCGGCAGCAGGCGGTAGTTGGCGAAGTCGTAGTCGAGGACGCCGTCGAGGTCGGCGGCGAAGCGCTGCCCGACTGCCAGCTCCGGCGCCTCGCCGCCGGTCAGGCGAGCCGCCACGGTCAGCCGCTCGGGGTTGAAGTCGCCAGGGCCGGCGAGCAGGCCGCCGTGCACCGTGCGCGGCGCTTCCGCACAGCCTTCGGCGACCACCACCACCTCGCCGAAGCGGCTGGTCGGCCCGACCACCAGCGGCGCGGCGACGGCGAGGCGCATGCCCTCCAGGCTCTCCCAGAAGTCGATGCCGTCGGCGGCGGGGTCGAAGCGCGCGAAGCCGTCGTCGTCGATGCGCCGGCCGGGCGGGCAGCGGCCGCCGGCGGCGCCGAGAGCTACCGGCGCCGGGGCGCCGACGCCGGCCTCCAGCACCTCGACGCCGCTCCCTTCGGCGCCGCGGCCGGTGAGCCCGGGGCCGGTGACCAGGGCGGTGACGGTGAGGCCGTCGTCGCGGCCCAGCTCGAGCACCGTGCCGGTGACCCGCACCCAGTCGCCGGCCGCCGGCACCGGCCCGGCGGCGGCGACGAACAGCCCCTCGGAGGTCGCCGGGTCGCCGTCGCCGCGCGGGTCCTGGATCCAGAAG
>CAZLBJ010000311.1:0-3208 GCA_964557755.1 uncultured Thermoanaerobaculia bacterium | reverse complement strand
TGAACGCCGCCTCGGCCGCGTGGTGCCCGTTGCGCGCCGCCAGCACGTGCAGGTGGAGGGTGAACCGCCCGCGGTCGGCGAACGCCTGGAAGAAGTCCGCCACCAGCGACAGAGGGAACTCCTGCGTCACGAAGACGGACGCCATCTCCGCCGGCACCTCCCAGGCGAAAAATCCCCGCCCCGAGAGATCCACCACCGCCCGGGCCAGGGCTTCATCGAGCGGCGCATAGGCGTGAGAGAAGCGGGCGATGCCCGCCCGGTCGCCCAGCGCCTCGCGCAAGGTCTCCCCGAACGCGATCCCCACGTCCTCCACCGTGTGGTGCAGGTCGACGTGAGTGTCGCCGCTGGCCCGCAGGTCGACTCCGAAGCCGGCATGCGTGCTCAACGCGTCGAGCATGTGCCCGAAGAACCCGTCCGGGACGTCGATGGCGCGAGCCCCACCGTCGAGGTCGAGCCGCAGCGAGACCGAGGTCTCCTTGGTAGTCCGCTCGAACCGTCCTTCACGCATGGAGCACCTCTCCGGGGGAAGGATCGACCCTCGACAGATCGGCAAGGGGAGAGAATCGATCGGTGACGGGCGCAGCGGCACGTCGCCGAACAACCTGCAGCGCCTCCGTCACGAACAGATCAGCAAGGGGGAGAACCCCGAGGTCTGCGTGCGAGGCGGTTTTCGCAGTCCCATCCGCGCGTGCGGCGGCGAGGCGGGGGGTGGAGGGGCTGCGGCCGGGGGCTCCGGCGAGCGCACAGCGCAAGCCCGCGGCGTCCGAGAGAGCGGTGGCGTGCGCTCGCTGAAGAGTGGAGCGCTCCTCCCCATAGTCCGACTGAAGCGGAACGTCCCCCGGCCGCAGCCCCTCCACCCCCCGCCGTCCCCACCTCTCAGTCACAGAGCACCTCCCCCAACGCCGCCTCCGTCTCCCGCAGCGCCCGCCCGTCCCCCACCGACACGCGCAGGCACCCGTCCAGCCCCGGGTAGTGCCCCACCTCGCGCACCAGGATTCCCCGCGCCGCCAGCCCGTCGCGCACCCGCCGCGACCGCGCCGCCGAGCCACAGCGCACGAGGACGAAGTTCGCCTCCGAGTCCAGCGCCGAGAGCCCCGCGCGCCGCAGCATCTCCACCCACTGCCGCCGCCGCCCCACGAGCACCGCCACCCGCCGCCGCGCCGCCCCGGAGGCCGCCAGCGCCACCCGCCCCGCCACCGCCGAACCGTGGCCGAGGTTGTACGGCAGCTTCACCTTGATCAGCTCGGCGACCAGGTCAGGGTGCGCCAGGAGGTAGCCGAGCCGCAGGCCGGCCAGCGACCACGCCTTCGAGAACGTGCGGAAGAGAATCAGGTTCGGGTGCTCGGCCAGCAGCGGCCGGTAATCGTGGCGGCAGAACTCCCCGTACGCGTTGTCGAGCAGCAGCGGCGCGTCGAGTGCCGCGGCGAGCGCTGCCACCACCTCCGGCGGCGCCGCGCGCCCGGTCGGGTTGTTCGGGCTGCACAGCACCAGCGGCCGGCGCGGCTCCCGCGCCACCTCCGCCAGCAGCTCCGCGACCGGCAGCTCGAGGTCCGGCCGCGGCGGCAGCGGCCGCCAGCGGCCGCCGGCGCGCAGCACGAACATCGGGTAGAGACCGAAGCCGGGGTCGGCGCCCAGCACCTCGCCGCCGGGGGGCACCAGCGCCTCCAGCGCCACACCGAGCAGCTCGTTCGACCCGTTGCCCACCAGCACGCCCTCCGCCGGGTGGCCATGGAACGCCGCCAGGTCGCGGCGCAGGGCGTCGGCGTGGAAGTCCGGGTAGCGCGCCCAGTCGCGCGCCAGCAGGCGCCGCGCCACCTCCTCCTTGAGCCGCCGCGGCAGGTCCCACGGCACCTCGTTCTGGTCCAGCTTGTGGCGGCACGGCACCTGGTCGAGGTGGTAGGCACGGAGCGCGCGCAGCTCGGGGCGCACGAAGCGGGCCGGCGAGGCGGCGGCCGCGGCCGGGCTCACGCCAGCCTCCGCCGCGCCGCCGCCGCGTGGCCGGGCAGCCCCTCGGCGTCGGCCAGCACCGCCGCCGCCGCCGCGTGCTCCGCCGCCGCCTGGCGGGTGAAGCGCACCACGTGGCTGCGGCGCACGAAGTCCTCCACCCCCAGGGCCGAGGCGAAGCGCGCCGAGCCGCCGGTGGGCAGCACGTGGCTCGGCCCCGCCAGGTAGTCGCCGAACACCTCGCCGCTCGCCGCGCCCACGAACACCGCGCCCGCGGAGCGGACGTCGCCGGCCAGCGCCTCGGCCACGGCGCCGCCGAGCAGCAGGTGCTCCGGCGCCAGCCCCTCGATCAGCTCCAGCGCCTCGTCCATGCCGGCGACCAAGAAGGCGGTGCCGAAGGCGGCCAGCGCGGCGCGCGCGGTGGCGGCGGTCGACAGCGCGCCGACCTGCGCCGACAGCGCCTTGCGCACCGCCCTGGCCAGCCGCTCGTCCGGCGTCGCCAGCAGCGCCGCTGCCCGCCGGTCGTGCTCGGCCTGGGCCAAGAGGTCGGCGGCGACGAGGTGCGGGTCGGCGGAGGCGTCGGCGACGATCAGCACCTCGGTGGGGCCGGCCAGGCCGTCGATGGCGACGTCGCCCGCCACCTCGCGCTTGGCCGCCGTCACCCAGGCGTTGCCCGGGCCGACGATCTTGTCGACGCGGCGCACGCTGCCGGTGCCGTAGGCGAGCGCCGCCACCGCGTGGGCGCCGCCCATCCCCCACACCTCCTCGACGCCCAGGCGCGCCACCGTGTAGCGCAGCGCCGGGTTGGCGTGCCAGGCGGCGGGCGGCGTCACCACCACCACCTCCTCGACGCCGGCGACGCGCGCCGGCACCACCGTCATCACCGCCGTCGAGGGGTAGCTGGCCAGGCCGCCCGGCACGTAGGCGCCGACGCGGCGGAGGGGCCGGCGGCGCTCCTCGAGGGCGACGCCGTCCGCCTCGACGGTGAAGCCCGGGTGGACCTGGCGGCGGTGGAAGGCCTCGACGGCGGCGACGGCGCGCTCGAGGGCGGCGGCGAAGCCGGCGGGAAGGCGCTCGGCCGCGGCCGCGGCGTCGGGCACCGGCAGGCGGAGCTCGGCGGCGGTGCGCGGGGGCGGTACGGAGGAGCCCTTGGGCAGGTCGAGCCGCCGCACGTAGCCGAGCAGCGCCGCGTCGCCCTTCGTGCGCACGTCGCGCACGATGCGCCGCACCCGCCGCACCAGCCTGGCGTCGAGCACCTCGCCGC
>CAZLBJ010000310.1:0-2601 GCA_964557755.1 uncultured Thermoanaerobaculia bacterium | reverse complement strand
CCCCAGGGTGAGGATCAGCCGTATGCGGTCGCGCTTGGCGTAGTTCTCGAGCGCCATGGTCGAGAAGTCGGCGTTGGGGATGCTGATCAGCGTGCGGTCCAGGGTGCGCACCCGCGTCGAGCGCAGGCCGACGTCCTCCACCGTCCCCACCGTGTCCCCGAAGCGGCAGAAGTCGCCCACCCGCACCGGCTGGTCGATGGCCAGCGAGATGCCGCCGAAGAGGTTCTCCAGCGTCTTCTGCGCCGCCAGGGCCACCGCCAGGCCGCCGACGCCGAGGCCGGTCAAGAGCGCGGTGACGTTGATCCCCAGGTTCTGCATCACGGCGAGGAGACCGAGGGCGCCGAGGAAGACCTTGACCGTGCGCCGCCCCAGCGGCAAGAGCGCCACCGCCCCGTGCTGGCCGCCCGCCTCGAGCTCCTTGCGCGTCCACTCGCTGCCGATGTCGACCAGGCGGAAGGTCAGCCACACGACGGCGAGCACGGTGAGCGCCTGGAGGAAGTCGTAGAGGAAGTCCTCCGCCGGCACCGCCAGCCGCAGCAGCGGCAGGCCGAGGGCGAACAGCGCCAGGCCGATGAGGAAGCCCAGCGGCGACGCACCGCCGTCGATCAGGCGGTCGTCGAGCGTCGTCTCGCTGCGCCGAACCAGCGGCCGGATCGCCGTCACCACGCCGCGCGCGGCGAGCGACGACGCCACCCACACGGCGAGCAGCAGCAGCGCCAGGCCGATCCACTGCCAGAGCTGGAGCTCGAGGAAGCGGACGTCGAAGAAGAACAGCGGCAGCCACTGGTCGAGGACGCCGTAGCCGTACTCGGCGTAGAGGGCGTCGATGCGGGCGACTGTGGCGGCGGAGACCTTCCACACCCGCTCGCCGTCCTCGCGCACCCGCTGCAGGCGCACCGGTACGTCCTCGTCGCCGAGGCGGATGGTGCCGACGCGGTCGGTGCCCGGCGGCAGGTCGTCCTCGGTGCGGCCGGCGGGCTGGTCGGCCAGCGTCTCGGGCTCGACCCACAGCACGCGGTCGAGCACGCGCTTGAGCTGGCGCGCCAGCCTTGGCCCCTCGGTGGCCTGCTCGACGGGCGCGAGGCGGCTCGAGTCGAGGTAGCGGGCGGCGCGCTCCCAGTCGCTCCCGCGGCTGGCGCGCAGGTAGCCGACCATCGCGCCGCGCGGCGTGTCGCGCTGCAGCTCATCGCGGTACTCGAACGCCTCGCGCTCGGCCTCGGCCTCGCCCGCCTCCCCAGCTTCCTCCTCGGCGGCCGGCGCGGCACCCGGTTCGGCGGCGGCGGGCGGCGCGGCGCTCGGCTCAGTGGCACCGGCCGGCGGGACCTGGGCGAGCCCGAGA
This sequence comes from uncultured Thermoanaerobaculia bacterium, assembly GCA_964557755.1. GTDB lineage: Bacteria > Acidobacteriota > Thermoanaerobaculia > Multivoradales > JBCCEF01 > CAZLBJ01. The sequence goes on along the minus strand of CAZLBJ010000310.1, from coordinate 1,262 downwards.
CCCGCCGGCGCGGCGAGCAGCAGGACGGCGAGGAGCCGGAGCAGGTGACGGAAGGCGGGACGAAGCGGGCGCGGGGCGATGGACGTCTGCATAACGGTGTCCTCCTGGCGGTGCTGGCAGAGCGGGCGGGAAGGTGTGCTGCAGTGCCCGAGCCTACCGGATGGCGCGCGGCGGCTGTCAGGACAGTACCCCCCGCCGCTCAGCCGCCGTCCGGCACCGCCCGCAGCACCACCAGCGAGCGCTCGGCGACCTCCAGCTCGCCGCCGCGCGCCGCCTCCGGCGCCGCCGCCTCGCCGCCCGGGAAGGGCGGCTCGGCGGCGGTGGCGAGCACCGTCCGCCAGCGCCGCGCCAGGTCCTCGCGCTCCGGCAGGCGGAAGCGCACCGGCGCCTCCCCGGCGTTGAACAGCAGGAAGAACGAGGCGTCGGTGATGCGCCGGCCGCGCTCGTCGGTCGAGGCGATGCCGTCGCCATTGAGATACACGCCGAGCGCCTTGGCGGTGCCCTCGTGCCAGTCGGCCTCGGTCATCTCGCGGCCGGCGGGAGTGAACCAGCCGAGGTCCTGCACCTCGCCGCGGATCGAGCGGCCGAGGAACCAGCGGCGGCGGCGGAACACCGGGTGCTCGCGGCGCAGCGCGATCAGCCGCCGGGTGTAGTCCAGCAGCTCCCCGTCGGCCGCCTCCCAGTCGAACCAGGAGATCTCGTTGTCCTGGCAGTAGGCGTTGTTGTTGCCGCCCTGGCTGCGGCCGATCTCGTCGCCGCCGAGCAGCATCGGTACGCCCTGGGAGAGGAACAGGTTGGCGAGGAAGTTGCGCCGGGTGCGGCGGCGGCGGGCGTCGACCTGCGGGTCGTCCGTCGGCCCCTCGACGCCGTGGTTGTGCGAGCGGTTGTGCGACTCGCCGTCGCGGTTGCCCTCGCCGTTGGCCCAGTTGTGCTTCTCGTCGTAGGACACCAGGTCGGCGAGGGTGAAGCCGTCGTGGGCGGTGACGAAGTTGATCGAGGCCAGCGGCCGGCGGCCGTTGTGGGCGTAGAGGTCGGAGCTGCCGGTCAGGCGGTAGGCGAGCTCGGCCAGCGTCTGCTCGCTGCCGTGCCAGTAGTCGCGCACGGTGTCGCGGTACTTGCCGTTCCATTCCGACCAGAGGGTCGGGAAGTTGCCGACCTGGTAGCCCCCCTCGCCGACGTCCCACGGCTCCGCGATCAGCTTCACCTGGCTGACGACTGGATCCTGCTGAATCAGGTCGAAGAACGCCGACAGACGATCGACG
>CAZLBJ010000309.1:0-4130 GCA_964557755.1 uncultured Thermoanaerobaculia bacterium | reverse complement strand
AGACCGCCGGCGCTTCGTCGTCGACGAGCAGCGGGTCGGGGCGGTTGTCCTGGCGCGGCACCACCGGCTGGATCATGCCGACCATCCGCGAGCCCTCCAGGGCGTCCTCCACCATGGCGCGGTAGCGCGGCTCGAAGATGTTGAGCGGCAGCCAGTTGCCCGGCAGCAGCAGCGACCCGGTGAGCGGGAAGATGGGCAGCACGTCGGGCAGCACCGGGGCAGTCCGATCGCCCCTGCCGTTGCCGCCGCCGTTGCTTTGCTGGTTCCTGCGCTCGCTCATGCGTATAGTCTCGCTCCAAGGGCATGCCACGGAGCCGCCGATGGGGCCTCCAGGTAGCTCACGCGTCCCGGCTCGTGGGCATGCTACCTCGGCAACGGCCGGACGCGGGCGCGAAATTCCCCCCGTCCCGGCGCCTGTTGACCCTCGTGCCGCACCGGGCCGAAGCGCCTGAACCACCGCTTGAAAGCGATGTCTCGAACCCATCCATTCCGGGAGGTGTCCCGATGCCCGTCCGCCACCGTGTCCTGTCCCTCGCCGCGGGGCTGCTGCTGATGTCCCTGCCTTTCGTCACCCCTGCCACGGCCGCCCCTGCCGCGGCCGCCCAGGAGGCGCCCGCCGCCGGCACCGTCACCGCCATCGACGCCGCCACCGCCGAGGCCGCCGCCGCCGCCCTGGTGGCGCGCCACGGCGAGGCGGAGCGCGCCCGCGCCGAACGCGGCGTCGAGCAGGTGCGCCGCCTGTGGCGCGCCGAGGACGGCGACGCCGCGGCCTTCCGCGCCTTCGTCGAGGAGGAATTCGTGCCCGAGGGTGCGACTCTCGACGCCACCTTCGCGCGCTTCGAGTTCTCCCTCGAGCGCCTCGGCGGCTACATGACGTCGCTGGTCCGCGACCTGCGCCGCGGCGCCGATCTCGACCTCGGCCCGATGCTGCCGCTCGACCGGCGGCTGGCCGGCTGGAGCCCCGACGCGCACGTCGCCGACGACCTGTTCGCCAACCAGATCGCCTTCGTGGCGCTGCTCAACTTCCCGGACACGACGCTCGAGGAGAAGCTCGCCGCGGGCGGCGGGTGGTCGCGCCGCGAGTGGGCCGAGACGCGCCTCGCGGGCGCCTTCGACACCCGCGTGCCGGCGGAGGTCCACCAGCGCATCGGCGAGACGCTGGCCGCCGCCGACAGCTACATCAGCGGCTACAACGTCTTCATGCACCATCTGGTGGACGACGAGGGCCGGCGCCCGTTCCCCGAGGGGCTGCGGCTGATCAGCCACTGGGGCCTGCGCGACGAGCTCAAAGCGCGCTACGCCGACCCCGAGGGGCTGGCGCGCCAGCGCATGATCCAGCGCGTCTTCGAGCGCATCGTGCGCCAGGAGGTCCCGGCGGCGGTGATCGACAACCCGCGCTACGACTGGAACCCCTACAGCAACGCGGTGACGCCCGCCGCCGAGGTGCCGGCCGGCGAGCTCGAGGCGGCCGGGGTGAAGGGTGCGGCGCCGGCCGGCGGCGACCTCGCCGCCCGCGAGCCCGACGAGCGCTACCGCCACTGGAAGGCGGTGTTCGACGCCCAGCGCGCCGCCGACCCCTACTCGCCGGACGCTCCCACCTTCATCGACCGCCGCTTCGACGTCGGCCGCGAGATCCCCGAGGAGGAGGTCGAGGCGCTGTTCGTCGCCGTCCTCTCCTCGCCGCTCGGCGCCCGCGCCGGCGAGCTGGTGGCCGAGCGCCTCGGCCGACCGCTCGAGCCGTTCGACGTCTGGTACGTCGGCTTCAAACCGCGCGGCAGCCACTCCGAGGAGTCGCTCGATGCGCTGACCAAGGAGCGCTACCCGACGCCGGAGGCCTACGCCGCCGACATCCCGCGCTTGCTGGCCGGCCTCGGCTTCACCGCCGAGCGGGCGCGTTTCCTCGCCGAGCACATCGTGGTCGAGCCGTCGCGCGGCGCCGGCCACGCGTTCGGCGCCGCCCGCCGCGACGACGCCGCCCACCTGCGCACCCGCGTCGGCCCGGACGGCATGGACTACAAGGGCTACAACATCGCCATCCACGAGATGGGCCACAACGTCGAGCAGGTGTTCGGCGTCACCCTGATCGACCACACGCTGCTCCAGGGCGTGCCCAACACCGCCTTCACCGAGGCGCTCGCCTTCACCTTCCAGAACCGCGACCTCGAGCTCCTCGGCCTCGAGGGTCCCGGCGAAGAGGCCGCTGACCTGGCGGCGCTCGACACCTTCTGGTCGACGCGCGAGATCGCCGGCGTGGCGCTGGTCGACATGCGCGTGTGGCGCTGGCTCTACGCCCACCCGGAGGCGACGCCGGCGGAGCTCCGTTCGGCGGTGGTCGAGATCGCACAACAGGTGTGGAACGAGTACTTCGCGCCGATCTTCGGCGTCGAGGACCAGACCCTGCTGGCGGTCTACTCGCACATGGTCGACGGCGCCATGTACACGCCGGACTACCCTCTGGGGCACCTGATCGCCTTCCAGATCGAGCGCTTCTTCGACACCTCCGACCGCCCCTTCGGCGTCGAGTTCGAGCGCGTCGCCAAGATCGGCCGCGTCACCCCCGACGCCTGGATGCGCCAGGCGGTGGGCGCGCCGCTGTCGGCCGCGCCGCTGCTCGCCGCCACGGAGGAGGCCCTCGCGCGCTACGAGGAGTGAGCCCCGCCCGTGCCGGGGAACGCCGGGCCGCGGGCGAGGAACGGCGCGACGAAGGCCGCCAGGAGCTCAGGCTCGGCGTCGAGGCGGCGCAGCAGCTCGTCCTGCGGCAGCGCGCGGCCGGCCAGCGCGGCGGCGGCCCGTTTCCAGGCATGGAACGCCGCCTCGCCAGCCGCCGGCACCGGCAGCGCGCACGGCACCCCTTGGCCGAGCAGCAGCAGGTCGACGCCGGCCGGCCCCCACAGCGGGTCGGGGGCGTCGAGCAGGCCGGCGAGGGCGGGGTCGGCGGAGAGCGGGCCGCGGCGGCGGAAGGTCTCCAGCAGCTCCCGGCGCGCCGAGACGTCGGCCTCGGCGCGGCAGGCGCGCCAGAACGGGGTGTCGAGGCGCCGGTTGAAGCGGAAGTGGAGGGCGAGGAACCAGCGCAGGTAGTCCCACCAGCCGGCGACGGTGCGGTCGAGCAGCGCCAGGCGGCCGTCCGCCTCCTCCGGCCGCCACGGCAGGGCGCGGACCAGTAGCCCGATCTGCCGCACCAGCAGGTGCAGCGCCGTCGACTCCAGCGGCTCGACGAAACCGTAAGCGTTGCCCAGCGCCGCCACGTTGCCGCGCACGAAGTGGCGCCGCCGGCCGGCGGTGAAGCGCACCAGGCGCGGCTCGCCGCAGCCCGGCAGGCGGCGCGCCAGCTCGGCGGCGGCCGCGTCGTCAGAGAGGAACTCCGAGGCGTAGACGTAGCCGTGGTGCGTCTCGCCGTGCTGCGGGATCGACCAGCATCAGCCTGAGATGCAGGACGTCTCCGGGCTGCGGCGGCCGTTTCATCGCGCGCCGGCCGCCGTTGCGACGGCCGGCAACAGGCCGCGCTCGGCGAGCCAGGCGCGGGCGTCCTCGGCGTCGCGCTCGAACCAGGCGCGGGCGGAGCCGAGGCGGAAGGTGTAGCCCCAGGCGTCCATGTCCGCCATCATGCGCGCTGCGCCGATCTCGGGCAGATCCCCCGCGAGCAGGATCTGCAGGTAGCACACCGCGTCCTCCTCCGCGAAGTCGCCGCCGGCGTCGGTGTCGATGGCGGCGCGCCGCGCCTCGCCGGCGCAGACCAGGTGGCAGCCCTCGTGGAGCGCCGAGTGCACCGGCGTGTCGGCGCGCAGCCACAACGTGTCGCCGGCGATCCCCGCCTCCGGCTCGCCCCAGTAGCTGCCCGGGATCGCCTCGCCGTCGGCCACCCGGCGCACGCTCAGCCCGTAGCGCCCGAGCAGCGCCTCCAGGCACCCAGCCGGGAGATTCCCGCAGCGCTCCACGTCCCTACCTGGTGACGCCCCGAGATCCATGCTCACCCGCGACCGCGACTTCCACCGCTTCCCGAGCGTCGAGGTGCTGGTGCTCGACGCCGCCCCGTCCTGAGCCGGCGGTCCTCGCGCACCTCGGCGGCGATCTGCTTCTTCGACGCAGCCCAGGAGCAGATCGGGCAGCTCTCGAGGTCGTGGTAGAGGGCC
>CAZLBJ010000308.1:0-6293 GCA_964557755.1 uncultured Thermoanaerobaculia bacterium | reverse complement strand
AAGAGGTTGACCAGGCCGACGCCGAGCAGCACCGCGATCGACGACACGACGACCGTGAGCACCAGCGTGCGCAGCCCGACGCGGCCGAGGGCGCGCAGGTCGCCGAGCCCCGCGACGCCGAGGGCCAGCGCCGAGAACACCAGCGGCAGCACGAGCATGAAGAGCAGGCGCAGGAAGACCTGGCCCACCGGGCCGCTGCCATAGCGCACCGCCGCCTCGAGCGCCGGGTGGCCGGCGAAGAGGAGGTGGGCGAGGACGCCCAGGCCGGCGCCGAGGACGGCGCCGGCCAGGATGCCGCGGTGGCCGGAGGCGGGCGGGGAGGTCTCCACGCTAGAGCTGCGGACGGACCCGGCCTTCGCGCCGCCGCCGGAAGTAATCGTGGAAGGCGCCCATCGCCTGCGGCGCGAAGATCAGCATGATCGGCACGTTGGCGAACAGCATGACGCCGGTGCCCAGCGTCGACAGCGTGTCGAGCTCCGCCTCGGTGCGCACCAGCGGCGAGCTGGCGACCAGGACGAGCAGGCAGTAGACCACGCGGTACGGGCGCACCGACCGCTCGCCGAAGAGATAGATCGAGCCCTGCTCGCCGTAGTAGCTCCACGAGATCATCGTCGACAGCGCGAACAGCCAGGCGACCGCCGGCACCAGCCAGTAGCCGAGCCCGGGGAAGACGCGGTCGAACGACTTGGCGGTGAGCGTGGCGCCCTTGTACTCCTGGTAGACGCCGTCGCTGCGCAGGCGCGGGGGCCGCGCCGAGGCGAGGCTGTCCCAGCGCACCGCGAGCCGGCCGTCCGCGGCCGCCTCCACGGTGCCGTACAGGCGCTCGGTCGCCGTGCCCCGCTTGGGGTGCACGTCGCCCTCGACGACGGCGAACACGCGGTCGCCCGCGTCGAGCTCGCCGCCGGCGGGATCCAGCGGCGCCGGCTCGAGCGACCAGGCGCCCGGCCCGGCGGCCACCACACTGGGGGGCGCCGCCGCGAAGCGGTGGTCCGGCGGCCGGTTCCACGAGCCGCTCAGCAGGATGACCCTGGCGGTGATGGTGCACACCACCAGGGTGTCGACGAAGGGCTCGAGCCCCGCCACCACGCCCTCGCGGACCGGCTCGTCGGTGCGCGCCGCGGAGTGGGCGATCGGCGCCGAGCCCTGGCCCGCCTCGTTCGAGAACAGGGCGCGCTGCATGCCTCGCAGGAAGGCCCAGCCGGCGACGCCGCCGAGGAACGCCCCTTGCGCCTCGGCCGGGTGGAACGCCGAGTGGACGATGAGGCGTAGGATCTCCGGTACCTCCTCGATGCGGGCGCCGATCACCACCACGCCGGCCAGCAGATAGAGGCCGCACATGAACGGCACCAGGCTGCCGGCCACGGCGCCGATGCGGCGGATGCCGCCGAGGATCACCGCCGCCACCAGCAGCATCTGCACGAGGCCCGTCCACAGCACCGGCACGCCGAAGTACTCGCGGGTGATGTCGGCCACGTTCCATGCCTGGAACATGTTGCCGCCGGTGAAGGTGGAGACGAGCAGGGTGACGCAGAAGACGCCGCCGACGAAGCCGCCCACCCGCCCCCAGCCGGGACCGTACCTCGCCAGCCCCTTCTTGACCACCCACATGGCGCCGCCGTGGGGGTTCGCCGGGTCGTCCACGTTGCGGTACAGCATGGCCTGGGTGACCTCGGTCATCTTCAGCGCCATGCCGACGAAGCCGGTGACCCACATCCAGAAGACCGCCCCGGGGCCGCCCATCGACACGGCGATGGCGACGCCGGCGATGTTGCCCAGCCCGACGGTGGCCGACAGCGCGGCCGACAGCGCCTGGAAGTGGGTGATGGCGCCGGGGTCGCTCTTGTCGTCGTACTTGCCGGAGACGACCGCGACGCCGTGGGTGAGCGCCCGGTACTGGCCGAAGCGGCTCCACAGCGTGAAGAGGACGCCGACGCCGAGCAGGAAGAAGAGCACCACGTCGTGCCACAGCACGCCGTTGACGGCGCTCAGGAACTGGTTGACCCGTTCCATGCTCCACCACCCTCGCAGGGGCTGGACGCCGCCGCGTCCACTCCCGACCAGGAACCGGAGTCCGGCGGATGACGGCGGACAGTAGCACGAGTCCGCCTCGCGTGCAGGAGGCCCGGCGAAAAAATCTCACCCGCCGGTGTCACCCTCTGGACCCCACCGAGCACTACATCCTTTGGAAACGCCTCAGCAAGCCCGAGCGGCGCGGCGGACTCGTGCCCCTCACCGGTCTTCAGCGCCGCTCGGGTCGGCATTCCTCCCTCCCCGCGCTCCTCCCGTCCCCCCGATTGTCCTCGCCGCCGAACCTCTGCTAGCCTTCGCGCCGGTCCCCCGGACACCGACGGCGAGGAGAGAACGGATCGTGATCAGCGCGAAGGGCGTCCTGCGTCTCGTGCCGCGGTGGCGGCTCGCCGCCGCCTGCGCCACCGTCTGCGCCACCGTCTGTGCGGCCTCCGCCGCCGCCCAGCCGGCGGCGGACTCCACCGAGCCCGACTACCCGGAGGTCGAGGTGGAGCTCGGCGGCACCCTGTTCAAGCAGGTGCTGCCCTTCGACGTGCCGTTCTTCATCTCCGGCTCGGTGCCCAACGGCACCCGCTCGGTGACGGTGCGCTACATCGAGCACGACGGCTTCTTCCGCGTCGCGGTCGACCGCCCCGGCGCCGGCGACGCGCCGACCTGCTGGCAGCCGTTGACCCGCCGGGCGCAGCGCGCCGCCGACGTCGACGCGCCCGAGGAGCAGTTCCCCTGCCGCTGGCTGCCGGACGAGACGCTGCCCGGCTTCACTTGGACGCGCTTCGGCGAGCCGCCGGCGCCGCCCGCCGACGAGACCTTCCGCCTCGCCGTGCCGCCGCTCGACGCCAAGCGCTACTACATCTTCCGCTTCGACGTCCTCGCCGATCCGACGCCCGACGCCCTCGCCGCGTTCGACGCGCGGGCGCGCACCATCCTCGACCAGCGGCTGGCCGGGGTGCGCGACGTCAACTTCTTCGCCGGCACCGCCGACCGCCCGGGCGACCTCGAGCGCCTGCGCGCCGACCTGCTGGCGGCGCTCCAGGCCGTCGCCGGCGACGCCGAGCTGCAGGTCACGCCCGGGAGCCTGTTCAACGTGCAGGTGCCGTGGGCGTCGCTGGACTGGCCGGACAAGCAGCGCTTCATCACCGCCATCGATGCCGTGGTCCTGCCGCGGCAGCGCATCGACAACAACCTGCGCCAGCGCGCCACCGACGCCGTCGACCTGGCGCAGGCGCTGACCGCCATCGGCGCCGACCCGGCCTTCGACGGCCTGCTCGCCGCGCTCGACGCCGCCGCGGCGCCGGCGGACGGTGCGGGCACGGCCGGCGGCGGCGACCCGCAGTCGGACCTGCTGCGCGACCTGCTCGACGCCTACCGCCAGCCGCTCGCCCTCGCCCACCTCGACGCCGCGCAGGCCGAGCGGCTGGCGAAGGGCGGCGACCCCGCCTCCGACGCGCCGCCGCCCGACCTCGGCGCCGGCACCACCGACCCCGCGGCGGCCGCCGCCGCGGCGGCCAACTACGCGGCGACGCAGGCGCAGCTCGCCCGCCTCGAGGAGCTGCTGGCGCGACTCGTCCCCGGCGGCCGCAGCCGCCACCTGGTCGACGCCCAGGTCGCCGCCGGCCGTCTCGGCGGCGAGCAGGCGGCGGCGCTGCCGGACCTCGCGGCGCGCGTCGGGATCGCCGCGCAGGCGGCGGCGCGGCTGGCCAACGAGGCGGGCCAGGTGGCCACCGGCCTCGCCGCCCGCGCCGCTGCCCTCGACACCCTTGCCGCCAGCGTACGGGTCGCCGCGGCGCAGGTCGGCATCCTCATCCAGGGCACCACGCTGGGCAGCTTCAAGACGCAGCAGAAGGCGTACATCTCGGCCGACTTCGGCTTCGGGTTCGCCCCGGAGCTGGGGAAGACGGTGCCCTACATGGGCACCAACATCTACACCCGGCCGGTGAACAAGGACGCGCCGCTGTCGTCGCGCGGCGGCTTCCGGCGCCGCTTCGCGTTCACCGTCGGGCTGACCGTGGCGTCGATCGCCGACGACACGCCGCCGACGCGGCGCGACCTGTTCGGGAGCAACTCGCTGCTGCTCGGCGCCGGCTACCGGGTGACCGACTCGATGCGCCTCGGCGGCGGCGCCATCCTGTTCGAGGCCGAGGACCCGAACCCGCTGATCGAGAGCTGGGACCTGAGCACCAGCTACTACCTCAACCTGTCGTTCGACTGGGACGTCCTCGGCTTCTTCCGCGACTTCGGGCCGATCTTCGGCCAGTAGGGGAGCGACTCATGGCCATCCGCATCGTCCGCAACCTCGACGCCGTGCAGGAGAGCGCGCGGCTGCCGTTCCGCGTCGACCTGACGCAGGTGCTCTCCACCTTCCAGGGCTCGGAGACGGTGACCATCGAGTACTGGCTCGATCCCGAGCACGACGTGTGGTTCGACAACGGCAGCAAGGACCAGGTCGAGCGCGCCGAGACGATTTCCTTCGTCGACACGCCGATCGCCCACCGGGTGACGCTGGTACACGGCGCCGGCAAGCCCGTGGACAACCTCGCCATCCACCAGAAGCTGACCGACGGCAGCGGCGCCGTGCAGCAGGACTTCGACGTCGCGTCGATCGTCATCCAGAGGAACTGATCGCATGCGCCCCTCCCGCGTCGCGGTGCTGCTGCTCGCCGCCGGTCTGACGGCGGGGCTCGGCGGCTGCGACTACGAGTCGGACGACTACTCGCCGACCGCGCCGCCGGGCCGCTTCCTGCAGCTCTCGGTGGCCGGCGGCGCGACCACCCTGCCGGCGGACGGCGTCTCGCGGCTGACGCTGGAAGCGCGCGTGGCGCCCGACTCGGCGCAGCGCCAGGTGCAGTTCACCACCAGCCTGGGGACGCTGGCCGGCGGCACCGGCACCGACGGCACCTCGCGGCAGGTGACGATCGACGGCGACGGCGTCGCCCGCGTCGACCTGGTGAGCGCGCCGCAGGTCGGCACCGCGCACGTCACCGCTTCGGTGGTCGGCGCGGAGCAGGTGGCGCAGAGCCTGGACGTCCCCTTCGTGGCCGCCGACCCGGGGGCGGTCCTGCGCTTCGTCGCCGCGCCGGCCACCGCCCCGGCCGACGGCGCCACCGCCTCCACCTTCACCGTCGAGGTGTCGCCCGGGATCGACCCGGCGCAGCGCACGGTGACCTTCACCACCACCCTCGGCTCGTTCGTCGCCGGCTCGGCGGCGGCCACCTCGTCGCCGGTGGCGGTGGGCGCCGACGGCCGCGCCTCGGTGCTGCTCTACAGCCCGCCGGCGGTGGGCGAGGCGCTGGTTACGGCCACGGTCGCGGGGACGAGCCGGCAGACGGCGATCCGCTTCGAGCGCGCGCTGCCGGAGACGATCCTGGTCGACCTCTCGAAGCTCTCCGTCGCCGACTCGTTCGACGACTCGATCATGCTGACGGTGACCCTGCTGCGCGAGGTCGGCACGGTCACCGACGGCACGGTGGTGCGCTTCACCGCCCGCGACGCCAGCGGCGCGCCGTTCGGCCTCTTCGACGGGGTCACGGCGAGCAGCGGCGGCCAGGCGACGGCGACCTTCACGCCGGCCGGCTCCGGGGTGCGCGGCAGCGCCACCTTCGTGGTGCGCGTCGACGGCAGCACGGCGACGGCGACGGTGCCCTTCCAGGTGACGGCGCCGTCCTGAGCCACGCCGGCCCCGGTGGCCGGCTCAGAGGTCGGTGGCAGCGGGCAGCGACAGGCCCTTCATCGCCGCGTGGGTGAGCAGGCGGCCGCGGAAGTCGGAGATGCCGCCCTGCAGGCGGTCGAGCACTTCCGGCCCCATCAGCATCTGCAGGCCGCCGTCGCTCTGCGCCAGCACCGCCGGCACCCCGCCGCCGAGCGCCGCGGCGACGTCGGGCGGCATCTCGTCGCGGTGGTAGGTGTCGATCGGCACGCCGAGGGCCTCGCGGCACTCGCGCCACTCGGAGCGCTCGCCGGCCAGCCCGTGGGTGATGGCGCACAGCGAGCAGCCCTTGACGCGCAGCAGCTTCTTGGCGCTGTCGACGAGGGCGCTGAGGCGGCCGGAGTCGGCACCGTAGACGAGAACCAACCGCTCGATGGGACGCTTGTCGTCTTGCATGTGCTGCCGAGTTTACGGGATTGGGTGCTGGATCGGTTCAGAAAGAGAACGTCAACGTCAGAACGTCAACATCGAACGTCAACATCGAACGTCAACGTCAACTTCTGGGGGGGGGGCGGGGGTGGTGGCGGGGGGGGGGGGGGGGTGGGGGGGGGGTAGGGGGGGG
>CAZLBJ010000307.1:0-13670 GCA_964557755.1 uncultured Thermoanaerobaculia bacterium | reverse complement strand
GATATGAGCTGAGCTGACGCTCTCGCGGACGGATCTCGGCGCTGGCGATCGCCTCCGTGAAGACGCGCTGCAACTGGCGATCGCCCACGCCGTCGCCGAAGGGTCGGCGGCTTCTACGACCCCGAAACCGGATTTCGAACCGACACAACCTCTTTGCTTTTCGAGCCTTTGGCGGGCGAGAGCCTGGTCGACTCAAGAATGGTGCGCCCTAGAGGATTCGAACCTCTGACCTACAGCTCCGGAGGCTGTCGCTCTATCCAGCTGAGCTAAGGGCGCTCGTGCTGCTCTCTCGTGGGTTGGGGTGGCCTGCCTGGAGGGATTCGAACCCCCGACCCGCGGCTTAGAAGGCCGCCGCTCTATCCAGCTGAGCTACAGGCAGTCGCGGCCTGCCCGAGGTGGCCCACCCTGGAGGGCGTCGACCAGACCTCGGGATGGATGTCGGGGCGCCCAGATTCGAACTGGGGACCCCCTGCGCCCAAGGCAGGTGCGCTACCAGACTGCGCCACGCCCCGTCACACAAGGCCGAAAGTCTAGGTCACCCCGCCTGGCCTGTCAATTTCAACAGCGGCCGCGCCCGCCGCCTTCCCGCCTCGGCCGGCGCCTACGCCTCCGGCCACAGCCAGCCGAAGATGCCGCCGCTCAGCAGGCCGTAGACCAGCGCGTCGAACAGGTTCTTCCAGGTCAGGTGCCAGGGGCGGAAGTACCAGATGCTCTCCGCCACGAGGCCGAAGCCGTACGCCAGCCAGGTGGCGGTGGCGACGATGCGGAAGACGAGCATGTAGTCGGCGCCCGGCGCCAAACCGATGCCCGCCACGTAGGCGACGATGAAGGCCACCACCAGGGCGAAGAGGAACCACTTCGCCATCATCGGGCCCATCGACGGCATGCCCTTCGGCGCCACGAAGAGGAACGCCACCGGGCCGCGCTCGAACTTGGCCTTGCACTCCGGCGTGTTCATGTCGCCGCGGCTCGCGATGTGCGGCAGGTTGTAACTGCCGGGCGCCAGGTCGCGCAGCGCGGCGCCGGCCGCCGCCTCGTCGGGCACGCCGCGGTAGTCGCTCTTGTGCCACGGCAGGAGCATCCAGATCACCGAGCTGGCGACGAAGACGGCGACGGCGGAGAGCAGGATCGGCAGCCAGAGGGAGAAGACCGAGACCATGCGATGCCTCCTTCGTGGGGGTGTGGGTGCGGCGGGAACGGCCGGCCGCCGCCCCCCGGGAGCGGGAGGCGGCGGCCGCGGGTCAGGCGGCTACCAGGAGAAGTTCACGTGCGCCAGCGCGCGGCGCTCGAGGATGTCGCCGCCGAAGGCCTGCCAGTGCTCCTCGTCGGTGGCGTTGGAGACGTCGACGCCGACGCCCCAGTGCTCGTTGAAGTGGTAGTTGCCGGTCAGGCTGACCACGTTGTACGACGGCACCGGGCCGCGGAAGACGCCCGCCGCCCAGTCGAAGTCGTCCACCCAACGGTAGCCGACGCTGACGTCGAAGCGGTCCACCACGTAGGCGAGCTGCAGGCTGTACTGCGACTCCGGCGCGTTGGGGATCACCGGGTCGGCGGGCAGCTCCTGCTGCACGTCGAAGTCGAACCAGGAGTAGTTGGCCTGCAGCGACACCGCCTGGGTGAAGTGGTGGTGGAAGCCGAGCTCGATGCCCTGGGTCTCCACCTCGCCGAAGTTGACGTAGGACACCGGCGCCAGGATCGGCGAGCCGTCCGGCGCGTTGGTGAGGACGAAGAAGTTCGGGCCCAGCACGCCCCTCAGCGTGTTGATGACGAGCTGCTGCACCGGCGCCGGCAGCGCCGCCGGCGGCGCGTAGGGGCCGAACGCCGGGTTGATGTTGCCGCCGAGCGCCGGCTGGATGCGGGTGATGAGGTCGGTGATGAAGTTCTCGATCTCGTTGCGGTAGTAGTCGACCGTCAGGTAGGTGCGCTGGCCGAAGATGCCGGTGTAGCCGGCCTCGTAGCTGGTCACCTCCTCGACCTCCAGGTCCGGGTTGCCGAGCGCCAGGATCTGCACGTTCGACAGGCCCAGCGGCACGCCGCCGAGGGCCGGCCCCAGCGCCGCCTCGACCGCCCCGAGGTTGAGCGGCGCCGCCACCGGCGCGCGCAGGAAGAACTCGGAGTAGTTCGGAGTCTGGAAGGCCTCGGCGTAGGTCACGCGCAACGCGTGCTGCGGCGTCACCGCCCACACCAGCGAGCCGCGCGGCGACACCTGCGAGTCGTGCAGGCTGGAGTCGTCCCAGCGCGCCGCCACCACCGCCTTGAAGCTGTCGGTGAAGTTGTACTCGAGCTGGCCGAAGACGCCGGTGAAGTCCTCGTTGCGCGGCGCGAACATCAGCGTCTGGATGCCGGCGTCGTTGGCCGAGTCGATGTCCTCCTCCTTGTAGGACGCGCCGCCCACCACGCGGCCGCGGCCGTTGGCGAAGTTGGAGTTGCCCTGCACCTCGAAGACGGCGTTCTCGGAGTCGAGCACCAGGGTGGCGCCGGAGCGCAGGGCGAGCTGGTCGGAGGCGTCGCGGCTGTTCCAGTAGCCGAGCAGGTTCCAGTGCTCGGTGTTGAAGTTGGCGCGCGCCCACGGCCGGTCGACGTCGAGCAGCTGCACGCGGCCGATGCCGGTCTGCGCCACCGGCCCTTCGATGGCGGCGGTGCCGCCCTCCAGCGTCAGCACCGAGGCGCCGCCGCCGAAGTACTTGTCGAAGCGCAGGCCGCCGAAGGTCAGCGTGTCCTCGGTCACCGCCAACGGCACCGGCTCCGGCGTCAGGCAGTCCGTCACCTGGCCGGGCCCGCACGGCAGGTACTCGGGGCCGCCGGAGGCGAGGTTGCGCGACACCGAGAAGTCCTCGCTCTCGAGGTGGCCGACGGTGGCCTTGTAGTAGGCGCCGCCGCCGATCTCGCCCGCCGCCCGCACGTCGCCGCGCAGGGTGTCGAGGTCGCCGGCGGTGAGCTGGATCTTGCCGCCCTGCGAGTAGCGCGGCGCCTTGGTCACCATGTTGAGCACGCCGTTGAAGGCGTCGGCGCCGTAGAGCGCCGAGCCGGGGCCGCGCACCAGCTCGACGGTGGCGAGGTCGTCGAGCGGGAAGGACACCGCCGCCCACTCCTGGGAGCCGAGGAAGGGCACCGACGGGTCGCGGCCGTCGACCAGCGCCAGGATGCGCCGGTTGAGCGAGCTGTTGAAGCCGCGGGTGTTGAAGTTGAAGTCGTAGAGGCCGCTCTGCGTGACCTCGGCGCCGGGGGTGTGCTCGAGCAGCTTCGGCACCTGGCCGCTCGCCGACTCGCGCTCGATCTGCTCCTGCGGGATCACCGAGATCGACGCCGGCGCCTCGGTGATGCGCTCGGTCTGGCGCGACGCCGAGTAGACGGTGATGCTGTCGGCGAACGAGGTGTCCCAGTCGACCTCCTCGGCCACCTCGGTGGTGGCGCCGGCGGTGACCTCGACGTCGGCCGTGGTGGAGCGGTCGACCAGGCTGTAGGACAGCGTGTAGCTGCCCGCCGGCACGTTGGAGAAGGCGAAGTTGCCGTTGCCGTCGGTCAGCGCGGCGCGGTCGACGCCGCCGCCGGACAGCGCCACGGTGACGCCGCCGAGACCGCGGTTGGCGGTGGTCACCACCCGCCCCTCGATCCGCCCGCTGCCCTGGGCGAGGGCCGGTGCTGCCGCCAGCAGAAGGACGACACACGCCGTCAACAGACCCATCCAAGCTCTACGCAGCATCATCAGCTCCCCTTTCGGATGTACAGGCCGCCCGGAACCGGCGGAATCGACGTCCCTCTCCCCGGCGTCCGGGCGGTGTTCGGATGCGAAAGTCTTCGGCGCCTTCTAGCAGTTTCGGCCGGTCGCGGTCAAGGAACGGTGCGGCGTGAAACGGCCCCTCGGGGCGCGCGCTAGACTGCCGCGGTGGAGAGACCATGAAGCGATTCATCGTCGTCGGGTTGGGGAACTTCGGCGCCAGCGCCGCGCGCGAGCTGCACCGCATGGGCCACGAGGTGATCGCCCTCGACGCCGACCCGCACAAGGTGGAGGCCGCCGCCCAGCACCTGCGCCACGTGGTGGCGGGCGACGGCACCGACCCGGCGGTGCTCGAGGGCCTCGGCGCCCGCTCGTGCGACGCCGCCATCGTGTCGACCGGCGACGACATCCCGGCCAGCGTGCTCACCGCCATCGGGCTGCGCGACCACGGCGTGCGCGAGATCCACGTCAAGGTGGTGTCCGAGGTGCACGCCCGCATCCTCGAAAAGATCGGCGTCACCGGCACCATCTTCCCCGAGCAGGAGTCGGCGAAGCTGCTCGCCAAGCACGTCGCCAACGTGTCGATCCTCAAGTACTTCGAGCTCGGACCGGAGTTCTCGGCGCAGGAGATGGCGGTGCCGGAGAGCTGGGTGGGCAGGTCGCTGCGCCAGCTCTCGCTGCCGACGACGTTCAACGTCTCGGTGGTGGCGGTGCGCGACTACCTGACCGACCGCATGGAGCCGATCCCGGACCCCGACGCGCCGCTCAAGGACTCGGACACGCTGCTGGTCGCCGGCCGCGGCAAGGACCTTGAGCGGGTGGCGCGCACCAAGTAGCCGGGAGGGGGCCCTACTCGTCGCGGCGCACCAGCCAGCCCACCGCCCGCGTCGGCGAGGCGAGCAGCAGCTCGATGCGCATCGGCGTCTCGTCGACGTCGACCACCGCCGGGCCGCCGCCGCCGTCCGTCGCCGCGCCGCCGTTGTCGAGCGCCTCCAGCCGCCGCGCCCCCTCCTCCTCGATCCAGTCCATCAGCTCGGCCGGCAGCCGGCCGCCGAAGAGCTCGTCGTCGGCGCCGGCGAGCAGCCGCCCCGACAGGTCGTACACGGCGGCGCCGCCGCCGGCGTGGCGGACCAGCCCGAGCACCGCCTGGCGCTCCTGGCTCAGGCGCCCGCGCATGCGCGCCTCGACCTGCTGGAGCTGGTCGAGGAGACGGTTGAAGTGGCGGGCGATGGCGCCCAGCTCGTCGGCCTCGTCGTCGCGCAGGCGGCGGTGGAACTCGCCGGCGGCGATGGCGCCCATGCCGCGGCGCAGGTCGGCGAGGCGGGAGAGCAGGCGCCGCTGCAGGGCGCGCGACAGGAAGACCAGCGAGACGAGGGCGACGGCGACCAGGAAACCCAGCCAGGCGCCGTTCTGGATCGCCGCCCGGCGCGTCGCGCGGTCGGCTTCCACCATCGCCTGGTAGTTGAGGTCGAGGAGCTCGAAGACCTCGCTCTTGGCAGCCGAGAAGGCGGGGAAGACGCGCGTGTTGTAGGCGCGCAGCGGACTCGACGGCTGCGCCGCCAGCAGCTCGACGCGGGCCTGGCGGTAGCGCTCGAAGTCGCGGCGCAGGCGCTCGATCAGCGGCCGCTCGGCCTCCTCGGTGGCGTTGGCCTCCGCCGCCGCCAGGGCGGCGAGGAAGTCCCGCTCGTGGCTCGCCATCTCCGGCACCTCGGCGCGGCCCTCGATGAGGGCGGCGAGGGTGGCGCTGTCCTGCCGCTCGAGCGCCTCGAGCATGCGCATGGCGGCGGTGATCGAGGAGAAGTTGTCCTCGAGGATGACGTCCACGCTCTCCGACAGGTGGAGGAAGCCGAGCACCGCGCTGCCGGTGGCGAGCAGCAGCAGCGCCACCAGGTAGCCGTAGCCGAGCAGCAGGCGCAGGCGCAGGGTCATGGCGTCCTCACCGCAGCGTCCCCAGCTCGCGCACGACCTCCGGGTCGCCGAGCACCACCAGCACGTCGCCGCTCTCGACGCGCGCCTGGCCGTCCGGGTTGGCGAGGATCTCGCCGCCGCGGCGGATGGCGAGCACCGTCACCTGCCGGCGCCGCCGCAGGTCGAGGTCGAACAGGCACTGGCCGGCGAAGGCCTCCGGCGCCTCGACCTCGGCGATCGACGCCTCGCCCAGGCGCACCTGGTCGACGATGCCGGGGTGCGCCAAGCGCAGCGCCAGGCGGCGGCCGATCTCGTCCTCGGGGTTGATCACCTCGTTGGCGCCCACCGCCAGGAGCAGCCGCGCGTGGCGCTCGTCGAAGGCGCGCGCCACCACCCGCGGCACCTCCTGCTCGCGCAGGATGGCGGTGGTCAAGAGCGACGCCTCGAGCGCCCGCGAGCCCATGGTCACCACCACGCACGCCATGCGCCCGAGCTGCAGCGACGCCACCCGCGCCTCGTCGGTGGTGTCGGCCTCGACCACGGCGTCGACGTCGTCGGCGATCAGGTCGAGGCGGCGCCGGTCGCGGTCGACGGCCAGCACCGCCTGCCCCTCGAGCGCCAGCGAGCGGGCGACGGCGCGGCCGAAGCGTCCGAGGCCGATGACCGCGAACTCCGCCACGGGCCGGGGCTCCTCAGCCCACCATCAGGCGGGTCGTGGGATAGCGGAAGGCGACGCCGCGGTCGCCGCCGGCGCCCAGCAGCAGGGCCAGGGTCAGCGGTCCGATGCGGCCGAGGAACATGACGCCGATGATAATCAACTTGCCCATCGGCCCGAGCTCCGCCGTCGCCCCCAGCGACAGGCCGACGGTGCCGAAGGCGCTCACCGCCTCGAAGACGAGCGGCAGGAACTCCTGCGGCTCGAAGGCGAGGAGCAGCATCAGCCCGACGGCCAGGATTGCGCCGGAGACAACCAGGATGGCGACGCTGCGGTAGACGACGTCCTGGGGCACCTCGCGGTCGAACAGGCGCGCCGGCTCGTTGCGCCGCGCCGTCGAGCGGATGGCGGCGAGCAGCACCGCCAGGGTGGTGGTCTTGACGCCGCCGCCGGTCGAGCCCGGCGAGGCGCCGATGAACATCAGCACCATCATCATCGCCACCGTCACCGGCGCCAGCGCCGCCAGGTCGACGGTGTTGAAGCCGGCCGTGCGCGTGGTGACGCTCTGGAAGAAGGCGTGGACCAGCTTGTCGGCGGCCGGCATCCCGGCCAGCGCGCCGTCCCACTCGAAGGCGGCGAACAAGACCGTGCCGATCGCCAGCAGCGCGGCGGAGACCGCCAGCACGGTGCGCACCTGCGTCGACAGCGGCCGCCGCGGGCCGCGGCGCAGCAGGCGCCCGCCGAGCGCCGCCATCACCGCGAAGCCGACGCCGCCGAGGATGATCAGCGCCGCCACCAGCAACGTCGTCGCCGGCGCCTGCTGGAAGTCGACCAGCGAGTCGCTCTGCAGCGCGAAGCCGGCGTTGCAGAACGCCGACACCGCGTGGAAGACGCCGCGCCACAGCGACTCGCCCGGCGCCATGCCGCCGGCCAGGAAGGCGGCGGTGAGCCCCACCGCGCCGACCGCCTCGACGGCCAGCGTCGAGAGCACGATGAAGCGGGTCAGCCGGTAGGCGGTCGGCGCCGTCTCGAGGTCGAGCATCTCGGTGAGCGCCTGCTCGCCGCGAAGCCCCAGGCTGCCGCCCAGGAGCAGCGTGGCGAAGGTCGACAGCACCATGATCCCCAGCCCGCCCACCTGGATCATGCCGAGGATGAAAGCCTGGCCGAGCGGCGAGAAGTCGTGCGGCGTGTCGAGGACGATCAGGCCGGTGACGCACACCGCGCTGGTGGCGGTGAACAGCGCGTCGAGCGGCGACACCGAGGCCGGCCCGGCGGAGGCCGCCGGGAAGGTGAGCAGCACGGTGCCGACGAGGATCAGGGTGGCGAAGGAGATCACCACCAGCCGCGACGGCCGGTCGTAGAAGCTGCGCAGCACCTCGAGGGTGCTCTGCTGGCGCGACAGCAGCAGCAGGAGCAGCACCCCCTGGGCGAGCGCCAAGAAGCCCAGCATGGCGGCCGGCGAGGCGGCGGCGGCGAGGCTGGCGGCCACCGGCGGCGCCACCGCCCACGCCCAGCGCACGCCCTCGCGGCGCAGGCGCACGAGCAGCGGCAGCGCCGCCGCCAGGGTGCCGTAGTTGAGCGCCAGGCAGACGCCCTGTGCCAGCACGCGGCCGCTGAGCTGGTAGCCGACGACGCCGACGGTGAGCAGCAGCGAGGCGACCGCCAGATGGCGCAGCGCGGGGCCGGTGCGCGCCGTCCAGGCCGCCGCGGCGCCGGCGTCCGCCCCCGGCAGCGGGTGGCGCGGGACGTCGAAGGGGAACAGCGTCTGCACCAGCAGGGTGAGGTTCCACACGATCACCATGCCGGCCACCACCGGGTCGGAAACCAGCGCCGGCACGAACAGGCCGACGTTGGCGGCCAGCAGCATCGGCACCGCCACCCCCGCCACCCGCGGCCAGCGCACCGCGGCGACGACCAGGACGACGGTGGCGAGCGCCAGCGAGGTGGCGTAGGCGGCGCCGGCGGGCGTCACCACGTCGGCGGCGCCGAAGTAGCCCTCCGGCATGTCGACGGCGATCTGCGCCACCGCCGCCAGCGCCGCGGCACTCACCAGGCGGGCGGCGGTCAGCCACAGCAGGCTCTCGGGGGTTCGTCGCTTCAGCATGGCGGCGGCGCCATCATAGGGGATGGGATCGCCGCCGGCAGCCCGCACGCTAGACTTCCCGGCCATGGACAAGCAGCGTTTCGTGGTGATGGGGGCGGGGGAGGTCGGCTTCCACCTCGCCCGCGCGCTGTCCGACGAGGGGCACAGCGTCACCGTCATCGAAACCAACCCGGAGCGCCAGGCGCGCATCGAGGACGAGCTCGACGTCGCCGCGGTGGCGGGCAACGGCGTCCACGTGCCGGTGCTGCAGGCGGCGCAGGTCGAGCGCGCGGACCTCTTCATCGCCGTCTCGTCGAGCGACGAGGCCAACCTCGCCGGCTCGCTGCTCGCCAAGCGCATGGGGGCGGCGCGCTGCGTGGTGCGGGTGGCGGCCGCCGGCGAGGTGATCAGCCGGCGGCAGATCTACGAGGAGACGTTCGGCGTCGACCTGCTGCTCTCCACCCAGCTCCTCACCACCAGCCGCATCCTCAACCTGATTCGCGGCCACAACACGGTGGCGGTCGAGTACTTCGCCGACGGCAAGGTGCAGCTGCGCAAGATCTCGATCGAGGCCGGGTCGCTGCTCACCCGCCAGCCGCTGCGCAACGTGTCGCTGCCGGGCAACAGCCTGGTGGCCGCCTTCTTCCGCGGCGACGAGCTGATCATCCCCTCCGGCGACGACCGCGCCCAGGAGGGCGACGAGGCGCTGATCCTCGGCACCACGGAGGTCATCGCCGGCGTCGAGCGCAAGCTGTGCCCGCGGCCCGGGGTGCTCGGCATCGTGGTGCTCGCCGGCGGCGGCAGGACGGCGGTGACGGTGGGCCGCGCGCTGTCCGGCCTCGACGTCGACGTCAAGGTCATCGAGCGCGACCGCAGCCGCGCCCGCGAGCTCGCCGCGATCTTCCCGCGCTACCAGATCCTGCACGGCGACGCCACCGACCTGGCGCTGCTCAAGGCGGAGCGCATCGGCGGCGAGGGCTCGTTCGTGGCGCTCACCGGCAACGACGAGACCAACCTGATGGCCTGCATGCTGGCGCAGGACCTGGCCATCCCGCTGGTGGTGCCGCTGGTGCAGCGCTCCGAGGCCTTCGCGCTGTGGCGGCGGCTGGGGCTGGCGCAGGTGTTCTCGCCGCGCCTGCTGGCCTACGAGCGCATCCACGAGTACATCGAGAGCGGCTACAGCTCGAACATCGTGTCGCTGCAGCACGGCGACGCGGTGGTGCTCGAGCGGCGGCTGCACCAGGCGAGCCCGGCGGCCGGCGTGACGCTGGCCGAGATGAACCCGCCGCGCGGCCTGATCGTGGGCGCCGTGGCGCGCGGCCGCAAGGTCTTCGTGCCGCGCGGGCCCGACCGCCTGGAGGCCGGAGACCTGGTGATCCTGTTCGTGCGCAAGGAGGAGCTGGAGACGGCGCAGCTCCTCTTCCCCGGCCGCGAGACGGCGGGCGTGGGCGGCGGCGCGTTCGCGGCATGAGCCCCGCCGCCCGTCCGGCCGCCCCGCGCCCGCTGCCCGCCATCCAGTGGCGCCCGGTGCTCGCCTTCCTCGGCCGCCTGGTGCTGGTGCTGGCGGCGGCGATGACGGCGCCGGCGGCGTGCAGCGTCCTCTACGGCGAGCTGCGCGACGCGGCGGCGATGGCGGCGGCCGCCGGGGTGGCCGCCGCCTGCGGCGTGCTGATGCGCCTCGCCGGCCGCCGCGGCGGCCTCGACCTCTACCGCCGCGAGGGCATCCTGATCGTCGTCGGCGGCTGGCTGCTGGCGTCCGCCTTCGGCGCCCTGCCCTACTTGTTCACCGGCACCCTGGCGTCGCCGATGGACGCCCTCTTCGAGTCGGCGTCCGGCTTCACCACCACCGGCGCCACCGTCTTCACCGACATCGAGGCGCAGGGGCGCGGCATCCTCTTCTGGCGCAGCTTCACCCAGTGGCTGGGGGGGATGGGGATCATCGTCCTCTTCGTCGCCCTGCTGCCGGAGGTGGGGCCGGGGGCGCGCTTCCTCTACAAGCTGGAGGTGCCCGGACCGACCGCCGAGGCGCTGCGGCCGCGCATCCACGACACGGCGGCGGTGCTGTGGCAGATCTACCTCGCCTTCACGGTGGCCGAGACGCTGCTCCTGATGCTCTTCGGGATGGATCTCTACGACGCGCTGACGCACACCTTCTCGACGCTGTCGACGGGCGGCTTCTCGCCGCGCAACGGCTCGCTGGCCGACTTCCCGTCGCCGTGGATCCACCTCGTGGTGGTGGTCTTCATGGTGCTCGCAGGCGGCAACTTCTCACTCTACTACGGGCTGCGCCGGCGGCGCGGCTGGAACCTCCTCCGCGACTACGAGTTCCGCGTCTACCTGCTGATCCTGTGGGCGGCGACGGTGGTGGTGGTCGTCAACCTGCTGCTCGCCGGCACCTACCCGCCGGGCGTCGGCGTGGTGCTCGACAGCCTCTTCCACGTCACCTCGATCCTCACCACCACCGGCTTCGCCACCACCAACTTCGAGACCTGGCCGGCGCTGTCGCGCATGCTGCTGGTGGCGCTGATGTTCGTCGGCGGCTGCGCCGGCTCGACGGCCGGCTCGATGAAGGTGATGCGCATGGTGATGGGCCTCAAGGCGACGTTCCGCGAGGTGCGCACGAACTTCAGCCCGTCGACGGTGGCGGCGGTGATCGTGGGCGGCAAGGCGGTGCCGGAGCCGGTGGTGCGGAGCGTCATGGGCTTCTTCATCCTGTTCATCTCGAGCTGGGGCGTGGGCGCGCTGCTCTTGACCATCGACGGCAACTCCCTGGTCACCGCCGGCACCGCCTCGATCGCCACCCTCGGCAACATCGGCCCGGGTCTCGAGGCGGTGGGCCCGATCCAGAACTACGCCTTCTTCTCCTGGCGCGACAAGGGGGTGATGGTGCTGCTGATGTGGCTGGGTCGCCTGGAGGTCTACTCGATCGCGGCGCTGGTGTCGCTGCGGTTCTGGCGGCGGTGAGGGAGGGTGACGTCCCCCGGCACCCCGTCCCGCCCCTCACCCCGCCGCATCGTGGTCAGGCAGGTCGTCCTCGACGCGACGTACCGTGGGCGACGCGGAGCCGGCGAGGGTGACGAGCAGTGCGAGGACGGCCGCGCCGGCGATCAGGAGGCCCATGCCGGCGCCTGGGCCGGTGCCCGCCAGGCCGCCGAGGGACGCCGCCAGGGGCCGGCCGGCGGCCATCGCCGGTTCGAAGACTCGGTCGGCGAGGGGGCCGGCGGCGAGCATGGCGGGGAGCATCGAGGCCTGCGCGATCAGGCGGCGGGTGGCGAAGATGCGGCCCTGGATGTCCGGCTCCACCTTCGCCTGCCAGATCGCCTGGTTGCAGCCGTTGGCGACGGTGAGGAACAGCGGGTAGAGGAAGGCGCCCGCCGCCCACGCCGCCACCCCGCGGCCGAGGCCGAGGACGAGGTTGCCGAGCGAGGACAGCGCGAGGCCGGCGAGGACGCCGCGCATGCGCCGCGAAGGCCCGCCCCACGCCGCCAGCAGGACGCCGCCGAGGACGCCGCCCAGCCCCGCAGCCGCCATCACCTCGCCGAGGGCCAGCTCGTCGCCGCCGGAGCGGGCGAGGATCAGAGGCGCGCGCAGCACCACCCCGAAGACGAGCAGGAAGTTGGCGGCGGCGAGCAGGAGCTGGAGGGCGAGCAGACCCCGCCGCTCGACCACGTAGCGGAAGCCGAACGCCATCTGCCGCAGCATGCCGCCCACCGCGCCGGCGCCCGCGCCGCTCGCCGCCGGCCGCGGCACCCGCACCACCGCCAGCACCACGACGGCCGCCAGGAAGGTCGCCAGGTCGATGCCGAGGATCGCCAGGTAGCCGGTGTGCGGCAGCAGCGCGCCGGCCAGCGGCGGCCCGAGGATCAGCGACCCGGACTGCGCCATCGACACCAGGCCGCTCGCCCGCGCGTAGTGGCGGCGCGGCAGCAGCATGGTCACCGCCGCCGAGTAGGCCGGGAACTGGAAGGTCTCGAAGGCGCCGGTGGCGGCGGCGGCGGCGAAGACGTGCCACAGCTCGAGGCGGTCGGTGGCCAGGAGGACGAAGATGGCGACGGTGACCAGCCCGGCGCCGAGGTCGCTCGCCATCATCACCCGCTTGCGCTCGAAGCGGTCGACGAGGACGCCGGCCAGCGGGCTGAGCAGCACCGTGGTGCCGATGCCGAAAAACAGCAGCAGCGCCGGCGCCGTGGCCCGCCCCGTCTCCTCCCAGGCCCACACCAGGAGCACGAAGCGGGTCATCGCGGTGCCGACCAGCGACACCACCTGGCCGCCCCAGATGGCGAGGAAGGCGCCGCCGCCCGGCTGGCGCGGGTCGGCGACGCTCAAGCGCCGGGGACCTCGAAGGCGAGCCCCAACACCGCGCCGCGGCCCGTGTTGACCACCGGCCCGCGGTCGGTCGGCAGCAGGCGCACGAAGAGGCCGCCGTAGTCGTCGCCGAAGACGAACGGCCCCCACACCAGCAGGGTGGGGATCACCTCGCGGCAGGCGGCGAGGAGCGGCGCGAAGGTCTCGCACCGCAGCAGGTCGGGCTCGGTTTCGACGCGCTCGAGGAAGCGGCGGGCCGCCGGCGACAGCCGCTCGGCGGCGGCGAGCAGGTCGGCGGGAAAGGTCATCGGCGGCGGGGGTATCGTCCCACTTCCGCGCTATCGGTACACAGGATGCATAGGAGAATTTCTACCCTCAACGGCGAATCACTTAATCCCATGAAACAAGAACATAACAGACGAGGGACGCGGTCGCTCGGCGGGGCGCGGGGCGCCGTGCTCGCCACCGCTCTGGCCGCGCTGCTGGCCGGCGCCTGCGCGGGCGCCGAGCGGCCGGTCGCGCCGCCCACGGCGCCGCCGGTGCCACCGGTACCGGCGAGCGTGCAGCCCGCGGCCGAGGCCGCCGCTCCCGCGGAGCCGGCCGCGCCGCAGGCCGTGGCGGAGGCCCCGGCCGCGGCGGCGGCTGGCACTTCGACCGCCGCCGACTTCGAGGGGCTCTACGCGGGGGCGATCGTCTACCAGCCGGGCGCCGCCGAGCTCGAAGCGCTGGTCGAGCTGGCGGTCGACGCCGAGGGGAAGCTGGTCGGCACCATCGACATGGCGGCCTTCGACATGCTCTACCACCCGCTCGGGGACTTCCGGTTCGAGGACGACGGCGACCTCTACTTCGCCTACCGCCGCTTCTCCGAGGTGCGCGGCCCCGACGCCCCCTTCGAGTTCGAGGCGCGCCTCGCCGAGGACGGCGCCCTGGTCGGCGAGTTCCTCGAGAGCCGCGGCCGCATCCCCTTCCGCTTCGAGCGCCTCGGCGACGCCGGCACGCCG
>CAZLBJ010000306.1:0-3586 GCA_964557755.1 uncultured Thermoanaerobaculia bacterium | reverse complement strand
GGCGGCGGTCCTCCTCGGAGAGCTCGCGCGCCGACTCGCGCACGCCGCCGGGGGCGGTGGTCACCAGCTCCTCGAGGCCGCGGTGGAGGCGGCGGGCAAGGCGCAGGTCGTCGCCGTCCACCGCCTGCCCTGAGCCTGTCGAAGGGCCGACCGCCGGCGTGCTCTCCTCCGCGGCGGCCTCCTCGGCGCGCCTCGCCAGCAGGTTGTTCCTCTCTCCCGGGTCCTCGGCTAGGTCGTAGAGCTCGGGTTGCGGCAGGTCGATCAGCTTGTGGTCGTCGGCCACCAGGCCGGTCAGCGGCGCCCAGCCCTTCTGCTCGCCGGCGAGCGTCTCGAAGTAGATCGGCGGCGCCGGGTCGAGCTCGCCGGCCTGTCCTGAGCCCGGCGAAGCGCCGAGCGCCGGCACCAGGCTGCGGCCCGGCAGCAGGTTGCCGGCGTCGAGGCCGAACAGCTCGACCAGCGTCGGGGTGAGGTCGTAGAGGCTGACCCGCTCGGCGACCACGCGGCCGGCCTCGGCGACGCCCGGAGCGTGCACGATCAGCGGCACGCGCAGCGTCTCGTCGTAGGCCAGCAGGCCGTGCCCCTCCTCGCCGTGCTCGCCGAACGCCTCGCCGTGGTCGGAGGTCACCACCACCGCCGTATCGGCGGCCAAGCCGCGCCTTTCGAGGTCGGCGAGCAGCACGCCGAGCTGGCTGTCGGTGAAGGCGATCTCGCCGCGGTAGGGGTCGTCGGCGAAGCGCCGGTCCCACGGCTCCGGCGGCGCGTACGGCTGGTGCGGGTCGAACAGGTGGAGCCAGGCGAAGAACGGTTTCTTCCCCTTGCGGCCGTCGAGCCAGCGCTGGAAGCGGCGCACCGCCTCGTCGGCCGGGATCTCGGCGTAGAAGCGGTAGACGTCGTCCATCGTCAGGCTGTCCTCGTAGACGTCGAAGCCCTGCGCGAGCCCGAACTTCGACACCAGCACGTAGGCCGAGACGGTGGCCGCGGTGTCGTAGCCGGCGTCGCGGAAGCGCTCGGCGAGGGTGCGCTCGGCGTCGTCGAGGTAGTGGATGCCGTTGACCCGCACGCCGGTGGTGAACGGGTGGCGGCCGGTGAACATCACGCTGTGCGACGGCAGGGTGAGGGGCACGGCGGTGTAGGCGTGCTCGAAGCGCACGCCGCCGGCGGCCAGCGCGTCGAGGTGCGGCGTGTGGGCGCGGTCGTCGCCGTAGCTGCCGAGGTGGTCGGCGCGCAGCGTGTCGATGGTGACCAGCAGCAGGTTCCTGCCCGCCAGCGCGCCCACCCCCGGCCCGGCGCCGGCGGCCG
The DNA here is from genome assembly GCA_964557755.1 of uncultured Thermoanaerobaculia bacterium. GTDB lineage: Bacteria > Acidobacteriota > Thermoanaerobaculia > Multivoradales > JBCCEF01 > CAZLBJ01. The sequence goes on along the minus strand of CAZLBJ010000306.1, from coordinate 2,287 downwards.
GGTCGCCGGCGCCGCCGCAGGCGGCGAGCAGCACGGTTAGGGCGGCGAGGACCAGGGGGGCGAGGCCCGGGGCGGGCAGCCGCCGCACGGCACCGCGTGGCGGCATCAGACGCCGACCCGCACCGGCTGGCGCAGGTAGGAGGTGGTGCCGCCGATCTCGTCGCCGACGCCCGCCGCCACCAGGTGGCTGCCGCCGCGCATCAGCAGCGTCGCCGTGTAGGTGTAGAAGGCGTCGCCGGCGCGCTCCATCTCGGCGCTCGGGATCGACACGGTGAACGGCTCCTGGGCCGGCGGCGAGGTGTCGCCGTCGGCGTCGAGCACCGACAGGGCCACCCGCATCCGCCCCTGGTGCTCTTCGCCGCGCGGCAAGAGCGCCATGCTGGCGATCGGGATCTTCACTTCCACCGGCACCAGGAAGTTGCCGTGCCCGTCGGGCTCGGGGCGGCCGAAGGCGAGGCCGGCGTCCAGCGGGTTGCTGGAGGTGCCGTAGAGCAGCGCCGCCACCGTGCCGTCGTTGAGCCGCGCCTCGAGGCTCTGCGAGCGGTAGCCCTCGCGGTGGCGCACCGCCAGGCCGGGGCCCTTCACCCGCACCTCGATCTGGTGGTAGCGCCCGTCGTCGGCGTGCGCCGGCGTGTAGCCCAGCGAGTAGTAGGTGGTGAGGTCCTGGGCGACGCGGCGCAGGGCGCCGGCGAAGTTGGCGGTGGCGATGGTGGCGCGGCCGCCGGTGCCCTCGGCGAGCAGCTCGAGCGGCTCCTGGCGGCTCGAGTCGTAGACGAAGTCGATCTCGCTGTAGGAGGCCGAGGCGCCGCCGTACTCGGCCGAGATACCGGTGTTGGTATAGCCGCCGCTGGCGTCGAGGGTGTAGAAGGTCACCCGGTTGGCGTTGGCGCGCGCCACGATCTGCCGGTAGTCGCGGCGCACGCGATAGCGGTTGGCCTGGAGCTGCGCGCTGGCGGACCTGCCGAAGCGCACGTCGACGAGCGAGAAGATGTCCTCGCCGGCGCTCATCGGCATGCCCTCGGAGACCAGCAGGAGGGCCTTGCGGCCCGGCAGCCCGCCCAGCGAGCCGACCAGCTCGGAGAGCCCCCGCAGGCTGACCGTCACGTCGTGGTGCACCGACTTGGCGTAGAAGTCGGCGTCGGCGAGGGCGGAGGCCGGCGACCGCGACTGGTCGATGCGCTTGATCAGGTCCATGCGCTCGGTGCGCGCCTGCTCGCCGAAGGCGCGCTGCACGAGCTGTTGCTCGAGCGCGCGGCTCACCAGCCGCGGGTCGCGGGTGAACGGCTGGCGGATGTTGAGGCTGCGGTCGAAGGTGACCAGCATCGCCTCGTCGCCAGGCTTCATGTGCAGGTTGAGGAAGCGGTCGACCTCGCGGATCACCGTGTTGCGGTTGAACGGCGTGATGAACAGGTTGTCGATGTAGACGACGAGGTGGAGCTTCTGCTCCGCCGGCACCTCGTCCTCCGCGGGCAGCGCCTCGGGCGGCGGCGCGCCGGGGGGCGGCAGCTCGGCGACCCGCGGGCGGGCGGGGCCGGAGTCGTCGACGGCGTAGAAGTTGGTGATCTCGACCCGGCGGCCGTCCTCGTAGAGCTCGAAGTCGTCCTTGCCGAGGCCGGTGACCGGCTCGCCGTCCTTGCCGGTGACGTAGACCTCGACGTTGACCACGTCGACCGACACGGCGTCGAAGAAGACCTCGTCCTGCGGCGCGGGGGCGGCCTCGGTGGAGGCGGCTTCGGCGCCGGCGTCCTGAGCGGCCGCCGGCAGGACGAGGAGCAGGGCGAGGAGGGCGCAGAGCGAGGCTCCGGTGGCTCGGAGGCGGCGCGATCTGATCATCGGAAAGGCTTCCCGGGGGGCGTGGGCGGGGTCGGGGACGGCGAGGGTCGGCATGCTATCATCCGGCGGTGACGTCGTGGTCCGTACCCCTCCCCAACACGCACCAGCTCGGCCTTTCTTCCGCGACCCGGCAGCGGGCGCGGCGCCGGCGGCGCGCGCCTGTGGCGCGCGCCGGCGCCCTCGCGGCGCTCGCCGCGGCGCTGCTGGCAGGGGCCGCGGCCGCCGCGGGTGAGACGCCGGCGCCGTGGCCGGCGCCGGTGTTCGAGGAGGCGGCGGTGCCCGGCCTCGACTTCACCTACGACCACCACGTCAGCGGCGCGTACCTGATGCCGGAGATCACCTGCGGCGGCGCCGCGCTGTTCGACGCCGACGGCGCCGGCGACCTCGACCACTTCTTCGTCCAGGGCGCGCCGCTGGTGCCGCCGGCCGAGGGGACCGCGGCCGTCGCGGCGCC
>CAZLBJ010000305.1:0-3212 GCA_964557755.1 uncultured Thermoanaerobaculia bacterium | reverse complement strand
CGGCCGGCCCTCCAGGCGGCGCGCGCCGCCGGCCCTGCACCCTCGCCCGCGGCCGCCTCCGCGACCAGGCCCCGCGCCGCGCCGAGATCTCCTTGCAGTGCGAACACCCGGGCGCGGCCGTCCAGCGCCACCCGGCGGCTGCGCACCCGCGCCCGATGGCGGGAGAGCTCGGCGGCGCGGTACAGCGCGTCGCCGGCGGCGCGCAGGTCGCCGCCGCGCAGGAGGTGCCAGCCGCGGGCCTCCTCGAGGCGGGCGGCGAGGTGCACCGAGGAGCCGTCGTCCCCGGCGTGTGCGGCGGCGGCCCCGGCGGCTGCGAGGACGCTGCCGGCGTGCTCCACCGCCCCCAGCTCGAGGTAGACGTCGGCGAGGCCGGCCAGGGTCACGGCGGCCGCCGCCGGCTCCCGCTCCTGGCGCCACAGGACGGCGGCGGCGCGCAGCAGGTCGACGGCCTCCTGCGGGCGTCCGCGCAGCCAGGCGACGCGGCCCAGGTCGCCGAGCACGAGGGCACGGTGGCGCCGCCCACCGGACCGCGCGGCCAGGTGCCAGGCGCTGCGGTACCAGCGCTCCGCCTCCCCCAGCCGGCCGGCCGACCGGCAGGCGTGGCCGGCGTCGGCCGCGGCGAGCAGGGCCGGGATCGGCAGGCGGTGGCGGCGGGCCAGCGCGTACGCCCGTCGCGCCTCCCGGAGTGCGCCCTCGAGCCCGCCGCCGTCGCGCAGGTCGGCGGCGCGGTGCCGGAGCCGCGCGACCTCCCGCTCCGCCTCGCCGCCCTCCTGCGCGGCGGCCGGCGCGGGTACGGCCGGCGGCGCGCCGGTAAGCCGGCAGGACGGCATCAGCGCCGCCAGCGCCAGCGCCGCGAGCGCCAGGAACACCCGTACCGGGCGGGCGCGCGGCGGCGGCGGCCCGGTGACCAGGGCACGTCGGCGGATGCCTCGCAGCGCCACGGCGTCGGTGTCGCGCGCGGCCTCCATCGACGGTGGTCAGGGCGCCGCGGGGCCGGCCAGCCGCAGGAGGTACCGCTCCACCGCTTCGCCGTCGTTGCCGGTGAGGACCAGCGTGTAGTCGCCCGCGCCGAGCGTGCCGGCCGGCCACTGCGCGCTCACCCAGCCCTGGGCCGCGTCGCGCCGCAACCCCTCGACGCGGTGCACCACGGCCCCCGATGCGTCGACGATGCGCAGGCCGTAGACCGGACGATCGACGGCCTCGTCCAGCGGCATCACCACGACGACGCGCTCCGCCCACGCCGGCGGGTACTCGCGTTCCGCCGGCGCGCCACCGCGGCGCACGCGGTCGGCGGGGACGACCTGCACCACCCACGGCTGCATCGGGGCGCCTCCGGCGCCGGCCTGCGATCCGGCACCCGCCCCGGCGGTCCGCCTCGCCAGCTCGGCCTCGGCCCGCAGGACCGCGCCGCGCTGGCCGGCGCCCCACGCCGCCAGCACGGCCACGGCCACCAGCAGGCCGGCGGCGGCGGCGTAGAGGAGCGGCGGCGCCGACCGCCAGCGGCTCGCGCCGGCCGCACCGCCGGCCGGGACCGGGTCGCCCTGGGAGACGGGGAGCGGCCGTGGCCCGGCCGCCGGCTGCCGCGCTCCGGCGCCGGCCTCCTCCGCCGCCAGCCGCCGGGCCAGCCGTGCCCGCCGCTCGGCGAGGCCGGCGGCGCTCAGCGGCGCGTCGCCGGCCGGCGGCGCGAGGTCCGGGAAGGCGGCGAGATCGAGCACCAGGTCGGCGCACTCAGGGCAGGCGGCGAGGTGGGCCCGCACCTGCTCGGCGGCTTGCTCGTCGAGGGCGCGCCGCTGGTAGGCCGCCAGCTCCTCGGCCGGCGGGTGCGCCCCGCTTCCGCCCGCCGCGGCGCGCCGCACCGCCTCGCGCAGCGCGCGCTCGCGCTCGATGCGGCTCAACGCGGCTCTCCGAGGATGCCGTCGCCGGCGCGCTCGCGAACCTCCACGAGACGCTGGCGCGCCTGGTGGATCTGCGACTTCACGGTTTGGATCGACACCTGCATCAGCTCGGCGATCTCCGCGTACTTGCGGCCCTGGACCATGCGCAGCTCGAAGATCTGGCGCATGCGGGGCGGCAGCGAGAGGATACCCGCGGCCACCGCCCGCAGCTCCTGGCGCGCCGCCAGGGCGTCCTCCTGGCGGCCGGGATCGGCGGCCGCCGGGTGCAGCTCGCCGTCGGCCTCGCCGCCGCTGCGCTCCAGCGGCACCTCGAAGCGCTGCCGCCGCACCGCCCGGCGGCGGCGCAGCTCGTTGCGGAACACGTTGGCGGCGATGACGAACACCCAGCTCGCGGGATCGGCGTCACCACGGAACGAGCCCTGGCCCCGGTAGGCGCGCAGGAAGGTCTCCTGCGCCAGCTCCTCGGCCTCCTGCGGCGGCAGGCCGCGGCGCCGGAAGAAGGCCAGCACCGGCCGGTAGAAGTCGTGGAAGAGGGTCTCGAAGTCGAGGCGGGGTTCGGCGGCGGCGGCGGCACCGGGCAGCATGGAATCGGTCATGGCAGTACACCTTCGACGCGAGACAATGACGTTACGGGGACCATGCCGCCACGGCGGCGGCCTTCGGAACAGCTCGTCCAGGGTATGGCGGTACAGTATCGCAACGGCGATTTCGGGAGAAGAGGAATTCGTATGCACGGCCATGGTCTCTCTCAATTCGCCGGCCGGTGCCGCGGCGGAACGAGGTGCAGCCTGCGCTCCGCGTCGTCGACCCACTCGACCTCGACGGCGTAGTGCTCGCCGCCGACCACGAACTCGTAGGTGTCCTCGTCGAGGACCAGGTACCTCTCGACCGCCCCATCCACTTCGAGGGTGAGGACCGCACCGCCGCCGGCAGCCTCATCGAGGAAGTCGACCGACAGCGAGCCGCCGTCGCCCGGCAGATCCCAGCTCTCCCCGTCGGCGAGGACGAAGCTGTCGCCGCCGACGGGAGGAGGGCCGAGGTAGACGACGGCGAGCCAGAGGGCGAGCGCACCGAGCAGCAGGCCGAGGGCGAGCACGGTGCCGACCCGCCAGCGAGAGAGCCGTCCGGCCTCCTCTCCGCCTCCTTCGGCGCCCGCCGGCGCGGCGAACAAACGGCCGCTGCCGAGGCTCGAGTAGAGGACCGGCACCACCCATTGGGCACCGTGATCTCGCCTCAGCACCCGGCGCCCGTCGCGCACCGCGTCGTCCACCGTCGCATCCGCCGCGAGCCGCCGGTACACCTCCTCGGCGAAGGCGA
>CAZLBJ010000304.1:0-3776 GCA_964557755.1 uncultured Thermoanaerobaculia bacterium | reverse complement strand
CTGACGCGGGGCCATTTTTTCGTGGTCAGCCGGGGCCGAAGCGGCGGGGCCGGCGGCCGGGGCCGGGACCGCCGCCGGGGCCGTGCCGGCCGCCGCCGTGGAGGCGACGGAGCACCTGCAGGTAGCGGCGCTGCTGGTCGTCGTCGAGCAGCGCGCGGCTGGCCAGGATGGCCTCCGCCGTCCGCCGCTCGCCCGCGGCGTAGAGCGCGCCGAGCTCGCCGACCAGCGCCTCGACCCGCGCCTCGTCCGGGCGCGGCGCCGCCAGCTCGCGGTGCAGCTCGGCGGCGAGGCGGGCGCGGTCGCGGCGCGACTCCAGCACGTTGCGGAACAGCTCGCGCTGGAGCTCGAGGAAGCGCTCGCGGCGCTCGCCCTCGAGGCCCAGGTGGTCGGCGAGGCGCTCGACCGGCGGCGGGTTCCTGCCAGCGCCCGGCAGCCCGTGCCGGCCGGCGCCCGGCGGACCGGGCAGGGGGCCGAGCTCCTCGTCCGGGGGAACGTCGCCGGCCGGCGCCGGGCCGTCCCAGGCCGGCGGCGGGGACGGTGCCTCGCCCGGAGCCTCCGAGGCGGGCGCCTCGCGGGCGGCCCACCAGCCGCCGGCCGCCGCCGCCAGCAGGCCGAGGTTGACGCCCAGCGACACCAGCAGCGCCACCGCCAGCCAGCCGCGTCTCACGTCCCCTCCTCGCCGCCGAAGGCCGCCGACAGCGCGGCGGCGTAGCCCTCGGCGAGGGTGGCGGCGTCGCTCGTCGTGCCGTCGTCGTAGAGGTCGTCGTAGACGGTGGCCAGGCCGACCTCGGGCGTGGCGGCGGCCGCGGGCGGCGCCTCGGCGGTCGGGGCGGGGATAGCGACGTTGCCGAGGCCGGCACCCAGCGCCAGGCCGGCGACCAGGGCGGCGGCGCGCCCCCACGCCGGCACCGCCGACCAGGCGAGGCGCGGTCCCGCCGCCTCCTCGCGCACCCGCGCCATGACGCGGCCGCGGAAGCCGGGCGGCACGCCTTCGCCGGTGCCGGCGGGCTCGTCGAGGGCCTCCCAGGTGCGGCGCAGCGCCGCCGCGGCGCGGGCGAGCCCGGGCTCCTCGTCGAGGCGGCGGCGCAGCCGGGCCTCGGCGGGCGCGTCGAGCTCGCCGGCCAGCCAGCGCGCCAGCTCCCGCCGCGAACGGTCCCGGTCGGCGTCGTGCGTCGTCATCGTCGGTCTCCCACCCCGTCTGTCTCCCACATTGGTGAAACCCGCGGGCGGCGTGCTTCCTGCGCCGTCACGGCGCCGCCTCCGCGCTGTCGAGCGCCGCCTCGAGGTGGCGCATGGCGCGGACCAGCCGGCTCTCCACCGCCCCCAGGGAGATGCCGAGCACCTCGGCGGCCTCCTTGTACGACAGCCCTTCGAAGCGCACCAGCACGAGCACGGCGCGCTGGCCGTCGGGCAGGGCGGCGACGGCGCGGCGCACCCGCCGCCAGCGGCGCCGCGACGCCAGCGCCTCCTCCGGCCCCGGCGCCTCGTCGGCCGGGTCGAACGCCGGCGCTTCGTCCGCCTCGCCGCCGCCGCCGCCGCCGCTCCAGGGCAGGAAGCGCACCACCCGCCGGCGGCGCAGGCGGTTCAGGCAGTGGTTGACGGCGACGCGGTAGAGCCACGTGTAGACCTGGCCGCGCGGCTGGTAGCGCCCGGCGTTGCGGAACGCCTTGAGGAACACCTCCTGCGCCGCGTCGCGCGCCTCGTCGGGGTCGCCGAGCAGGCGGCGGCAGAGGCGCAGCAGGCGCTCCTCGTGGTGCTCGACGACGACCGCGAACGCCTCGGCGTCGCCGGCCGCCACCCGGCGCAGCGCCTCGCGGTCCGCGGCGGGCTCCGCCGCCGGTCCCGCCGCCCCGTCCTCGACGTCGGTCGCGACCACCACACCTCCTGCAACACGTCCCGGCTCGGAAACATGCGGCCGACATTCCGCGCTATACGCTGATGCCGGACAGAGCGTCGAGCAGGGCGCCGCCGTCGGCGGGGCGGGCCTCGGGCTCGGCGGCGAGGCAGCGGCGCAGCAGCGTCTCGAGGCCGTCCGGCAGCGTGCGGTCCGCGGTGGTGCCCGGCACGCCGTCCTCGCCGCTCCACCAGTGCCCGGCGGCGAGGCGCGCCACCAGGGCGCCGAAGGCGTAGACGTCGGCCGCCGCGCCGCCCAGCCGGCCGTCGCGCTGCTCCGGCGCCAGCAGGCGCCCGCCGGCCGAGCCCGACGGTCCCGGCCCGGCCAAGAGGCCCACCCCGAGGTCGGTCAGGCGCGCCCCGAGGCCCGGCACCAGCACCAGGTTCTCCGCCTTGACGCGGCCGTGTACGAGGCCCGCGTCGTGCACCGCCGCCAGCGCCGCGGCGAGCTGGCGGGCGAGGCCGAGGGCGGCGGGCAGCGGCAGGTCTTGGACCTCCTGGAGCGGCGCGCCGCCCACCCACTCGCGGGCCAGCAGCACGCCGCCCGGAGCGTCCACGAAGTCGAGGAGCTCGGCGACGCCGGGATGGGTGAAGCGGCGCACCGCGGCGAGCGGCCCGTCGGCGGCGGCGGCCTCCGGGTGGCGCAGCGCCGCCGTCGGCAGGCGCTTGACCGCCACCTCGCGGCCGAGCTCGCGGTCGCGCGCCAGCAGCAGCTCGCCGGCCTCCGAGCCGCCGCGCGGCTCGAGCACCTCGAAGCGGTCCTCGAGCACGGCGCCGGCGGGGGTGGCGCCGCCGGCGGCGGTGCCCGCCGCCTCCGCGGCGCCGGCGGCCAGCCGCCGCGCCGCCGCTTCGTGCAGCACGAACAGGGGCTGCGGCGACAGCAGGCCGCGCTGCTCCTCGGCGCCGGCGCCCGCCTGGCGCAGGCGCTCCTCGACCTTGGCGTGCACCGGGCGCGGCATCACCAGGTCGCCGGGCGCCGCCTCGCGCAGCAGGCTCTCGACGAGCTGCACCGCCGGGCCGACCACGAAGGCGCCGTGGCCGCCCGCCGAGGCGCCGCCGGTGGCCACCCGCCCGGCCGCCACCGCCACCGCCGGCGGCTCGCCCTCGTCGAAGGCGCTGTCGCGCTCGGCGAGGGCGGCGAGGACGGCGGCGCCTGTGGCAACCGCGTCCCCCGCCGCCTCCTCGCCTTCGAAGGCGACCAGCAGGCGGTGTCCGGCGGCACCGGCGAAGCGGCCCGAGCGGGCGGCGGCCAGCGCCCGCACCCGCGCCTCGTCGCGCCCCAGGCGCTCGGCGGTCTCGCGCGCCTCGGCGGTGCCGGCGCCCAACCGCGCGTAGCGGCGCAGGTCGACGCCGAGCAGCGCCACCTTGCGCTCCTCGGCTTCGGTGGCGGGATCGGCGGCGTGCTCGCCGGCGGCCGAGGCGGCGGCGGCCAGGGTGCGCTCCTCCTGGAGGTCGCGGAACAGGCGCCCGAGGGCGGCGGCGAGCGGCGCCAGGTGGCCGGCGCGCCGCGGCTCCGGGCGCCGCGCGTAGCCCTCGTGCGGGGCGGCGTCGACCAGGCCCGCCAGCCGCCCCACCGGCGCCAGCGTCGAGCGCGCCAGCAGCAGGGCGAGGAGGAGGCCGAGGAGGAGGGCGGCGAGGACGCCGGCGCCGAGCCACAGCCAGGCGTCGTCGACGCCGTCGCCCGCCGCCGCCGGCGCGGCGATCACCACCGCGCCCACCGGCGCGCCGCCGGCGCCGCGCAGCGGCGCCACGAGCGCCTCCCAGCGGGCGTCGCCGAGCGTCACCTCCACCCCCTCGCGCGTGTCGCCGGAGGCGAGCACCTCGGCCAGCCGCCCATCGCCGCCGAGCTCGGCCGCCAGCGCCTCGGTCGCCACCGCGTCGAG
>CAZLBJ010000303.1:0-2655 GCA_964557755.1 uncultured Thermoanaerobaculia bacterium | reverse complement strand
GCGCTGGAGCAGGTGGACCTGTCGCTCGAAGGGGTGTCCGCGGGGCGGCTGGCGGGGGTGGACCTCTCCGGCTACCGCGCCCTGACCGACCTGCGGGCGACCGACCTGCTGCGCATCGGCGGCGCCTATCGGCAGGGCGAGCTGCCGCTCGAGTTCACGCTGCACGTCGGGGCGGAGAACCCGGGTTCGAACGGCGTCGACGCCTACCTCGAGCGGCTCGACTGGACGCTGCGCCTCAACGACCGCCGCGCCGCCACCGGCGTCGTCGACCGCCCCATCGTGCTGCCGGCGGGGCGCCAGATCGAGATCCCGGTGTCCGTCGCCGTCGATCTCCTCGACCTCTACGACGACAACCGCGACGACCTGATCGCCCTCGCCCTGCGCCTGGTCGGCCGCGGCGCCGAGTCCCAGCGCATCGAGCTCGCCGTCCAGCCGACCATCAACACTCCCCTCGGCCCCATCACCTACCCGCGCGAGATCGTCCTCACCCGCCGCGACGTGTGAGGCGGGGTTCTCCTACCCACCCCCCACCAGCGCCCGCTGCGCCTCCTCGTTGAGGCGGTCGACGACGGCGGTCTGGTCGGCGCGGCGGGCGGCGGCGATGAGGGCGAGGTACATGTCCTCGTCCTGGCGGTAGGCGAGGAGCCAGTTGGCGAGGTTCTCGGCGACGTCGACCTCGCCGACGCGCAGCAGTACCTCGTAGACCAGCAGGCCGTCGCCGCGCACCTTCTGCTCGGTCCAGCCGGCCAGCTCGCGGTCGCCGTCTTCGGACAGGCGGCGCCGGACGAAGTCCTCGCGCACGCGCTCCGCGGCGATGGTCTGCGCCACCTCGCCGGCGAGGCCGACGACGCGGCCCTGCAGCTCCTCGGCCGCCGCCTCGGCGCCCGGCAGGTGGCGCCGCACCAGCTCGTCGGTCTCGCCGCGCAGCGCCGCGAGGGCCTGGCGCCCGGTCTCGTCGTGCACCAGGCAGGCGCGCAGGCGCGCCGGCTCGAGCACCTTCTCGGTCTCGCGGCAGAGCTCCACCATCTCGCGCGGCACCTCGGCGTCCTCGCGGCGCGCTTCCTCGAGCAGGTCCTCGGCCAGCCGGCGCGCCTCGGCGGCGATCTCCATCAGCCGGTGGGCGCGGCGCGTCGCTTCGCGGTGGCCGGCCGCCGTCTCGCCGCCGGCCGCTCCGCCGCCGGCCGTCTCACCCCCGATGACGCGCTCCTCGAGCAGCTCGGCGGCGACCGCCGCCGCCTCGGCCACGCGCGCCCGCAGCCGCTCGTGGAAGATCGCCCGCGCCAGCCGCTCGGGGTCGCGCGGCACCAGCTCCTCGCGCACCAGCTCGCCGAGCACGTGGACGGTGGCGGAGAGCTCGACGGCGCGCTCGCCGCCGCCGGCGCTGCGCTCGTGGAGCGTCCGGTAGAGCCGGTAGGAGCGCTCGCCCTCGCCCAGCGCGCGGTTGAGCGCCACCAGCTCCTGCAGCACCACGAAGCCGGCGTCGCCGCGCTCCGCCGCCGCCTCGCGCGCGTCGCGCCGCGCCAGCAGCCCGTCGAGGGCGTGTGTGGCCTCCGCGTCGTCGCCTCGGCCGTCCTGGCCGTTCTGGCCGTCCCGGGCCGGCCGCGCCAGCTCGGCCAGCTCGCGCAGCACGAAGGTCAGCCGCACGACGCCGTAGCCGCCGGCCTCGCCGCCGCGGTCGAAGAGGTGGAAGTAGAGCTCGCGCGCCGCGGCGTCGGCGCCGGAGGCGTGCAGCTCCTGGGCCAGCCGGTAGAGCTCGACGAAGCGCTGCTCGGTCAGCACGGGCGCCTCACGGGGGGAAGGTGTCGAGCATCGTCGGCGCCGCCGGCGGCCCGAGGATCATCAGGATCGCCGGCCCGACGACGATGCGGTCGAGCATGCGCACCAGCGCCATGCCGGAGTTGGTGACGCCGGTGCTGCAGCCGAGCGGCGGGATCGGCACCGGATAGGGGATGCCGGTCAGCGAGTTGATCATCTGGCAGACCGAGCCGACGGTGGCCAGCGGGATGCCCGAGTAGGTGAGGAACGGCGGCGGGATGGAGATGATCATCCCCGAGTCCGGGATGCCGGCGGCCCCCGGAGTGAGGAGCACGGCGCAGCCGAGGGTGACCGGCGGGCCGGGCACGCTCAGCGGCCCCCGCCGGCGGCGCCGCCCGCGGCCGCGAGCACCGCCGTGCGCTCGGCCTCGTCGCCGCGGGTGACGGTGGGCGCCGCCGCCGGCACCGCCGGCGCGGCGGTGGGGAACTCCGGCACGGCGAGCGCCTGCATCGTCTCGTCCGGCGTGCGCGGCACGATCTCGACCAGCACCTGCACCGTCGTCGGCTCCGGCGGCTCGTAACCGGGCTCGGGCTCGGGGCGGCGCCACCAGCGCTGCTGCGGCGGCGGCGGCGTCGGCCGCTCGATCCGCGCGGTGTCCACCTGGAAGGCGAGGATCCCGGGGCCGCCGCGCGCCGGCGTCTCGTCGAGCAGACGGAGCAGCGACCAGGGCCCCGGGTAGGCGTACACCGCGTTCCAGCCCTGCACCTGGCCGTACGGGTCGCCGACCACCGCCCGCGGCCGGTACCAGCCGTCGCACGCCCCCGGGCTCGGGGGGGGGCGGGGCGCGGCGGGGCGGCACCCCACCCCCCCCGCCCCCGGCGGCCCCGGGCCCCCCAGGGG
>CAZLBJ010000302.1:0-6725 GCA_964557755.1 uncultured Thermoanaerobaculia bacterium | reverse complement strand
GGGTCGCCAACCTGATGGAGAAGAAGCAGCTCCAGGAGGAGGTCAGCGACCTGCGCCAGCGCCTCGACAAGCGCTACGGCTTCGAGGCGATCATCGGCACCGCGCCGCCGATCGAGACGCTGTTCGAGCAGATGCGGGTGGTGGCGCCGACGCGCTCGACGGTGCTCGTCGCCGGCGAGAGCGGCACCGGCAAGGAGCTGGTCGCCGCCGCTCTGCACCAGGCGAGCCCGCGGCGCGGCGAGCGCTTCCTGGCCATCAACTGCGGCGCCATCCCCAGCGACATCCTGGAGAGCGAGCTGTTCGGCCACGAGAAGGGGGCCTTCACCGGCGCCGTCAACCGCAAGATCGGCAAGTTCGAGCTCGCCCACCGCGGCACCCTGTTCCTCGACGAGATCTCCGAGCTCTACCCGGAGCTGCAGGTCAAGCTCCTGCGCGTCCTCGAGGAGCGCCAGATCATGCGCGTCGGCGGCGCCGAGGTGCTCGACGTCGACTTCCGGCTGATCGCCGCCACCAACCGCGACCTCAAGGCGGAGGTGGAGAGCGGCCGCTTCCGCGAAGACCTCTACTACCGCTTGAAGGTGGTGACGCTGGAGATCCCGCCGCTGCGCCGCCGCCCCGGCGACATCCCGCTGCTCGCCGAGCACTTCCTGCGCGTCTACTGCGACGAGCACGGGCGGCCGCCGAAGCGGCTCTCCCCGGAGGCGGTCGAGGTGCTGCGCCGCCACCCGTGGCCGGGCAACGTGCGCGAGCTCAAGAACTTGATCGAGTCGACGGTGATCTTCCACCAGGGCGACGAGATCACGCTGTCGGACCTGCCGGCGGAGGTTCAGGAGTCGGCGGCGGTGTCGGCGCACGGCGCGCCGGTGCAGCCGCCGTCGGGGCAGCCGCGCACGATGGCCGAGATCGAGCGCCAGGCGATCCTCGAGACCCTGGAGCGCACCGAGGGCCACCGCGCCAGGGCGGCGGACATGCTGGAGATCGGCCTGCGCACCCTGCAGCGCAAGCTCAAGGAGTACAAGGACGCGGGCCACTACGCCGGCTGACGGCCAAGGGGCGGGGGACGGAAAGGGGAAAAAGGGATGGAGGTTCCGGCGGAGGTGCTGATCCACAACGAGCTGGTGGGGATGAAGGGCAGCCAGGGGACGCTGCTCACCGTCAGCCCGCACGGCTACTACGAGGTCAACGTCCGCTTCGGCGGCGAGCGCCTGCACCGCGTCCTGCTGCCGATCGGCTCGACGGTGCTCATCGCCCGCCAGCCTGAGGAGGTGGTGGCCGAGGAGGCGCTCGAGATCGAGCGCTGACCTCGCGCGCCTCGCCTCTCAGCCGGCGGCCGCCATCGCCGCCAGCATCTCGCGCACCGCCGCCGGCAGGCCGACGATCACCGCGCGGGAGACCAGCCAGTGGCCGATGTTGAGCTCCTCGACCTCGGGGATCTCGGCGACCGGGCCGACGTTGTGGGTGGTCAGGCCGTGGCCGGCGTAGACCTGGAAGCCGGTCTCGCGCCCCAGCGCCGCCACCCGCCGCACGCGCTCCAGCTCGCGCTGCCGCGCCTCGCCCTCGGCGCGGGTGTAGGCGTCGGTGTTGATCTCGAAGCCCACGACGCGGGCGCCGGTCTCGGTGCCGCGGTGGGCGAGGGCGGCCAGCGCCTCGACCTGGCGCGGCTCGGGGTCGAGGAAGACGGAGACGGCGACGCCGGCGGCGGTCAGGCGCACCGCCGCCGCCTCCACCCGCGGCCCCTGGGTGGTGAGGTCGAGGCCGCCCTCGGTGGTCACCTCGTCAGGGCGCTCGGGCACCAGCGACACCTGGTGCGGGCGCAGCCGCTCGGCGATCGACACCATCTCGCCGGTGGGCGCCATCTCGAGGTTGAGCTTGCCGGCGACGCTCGTCATCAGCCGCGCCACGTCGTCGTCCTGGACGTGCCTGCGGTCGGCGCGCAGGTGGACGGTGATGCCGCTCGCCCCCGCCGCCTCGGCCTCGCGCGCCGCCTCCACCGGGTCGGGATAGGGCGCCCGCCGCGCCTGGCGCAGCGTCGCGACGTGGTCGACGTTGACCGACAGCCGCACTCGCTCCCCGGCGCTCATGCCGCTCCCACCTCCTGCTCGATGGCCGCCGCCAGCTCGCCGGCCAGGCGGTCGATGGCCTCCTGATCCGGCCCCTCGATCATCACCCGGGCGAGCGGCTCGGTGCCGCTGTAGCGCAGCACCAGCCGCCCGGCGTCGCCGAGCTCCGCCTCCACCCGCCGGCTCGCCGCCGCCACCGCCGGCAGCGACGCGAGGTCCGGCTTCGAGCGCACGCGCACGTTGCGCAGCACCTGCGGGAAGCGGCGGAAGCCCGCCAGCAGCTCGGCCACCGGCCGCCCGGTGGCGGCCACCCGCGCCGCGACGTGGACCGCGGTGAGCATCCCGTCGCCCGTCGTCGACAGTCTCCGGTTGACGACGTGGCCCGACTGTTCGCCGCCGAGCACGATGCCGCGCCGGCGCATCGTCTCCACCACCTCGCGGTCGCCGACGCCGCAGCGCACCACCTCGATGCCGTGCGCCGCGAGCGCCCGCTCGAGGCCGAGGTTGCTCATCGAGGTGGCGACCAGCGCCGGCGGCTCGAGCTCGCCGGCCTCGGCCAGTGCCCGCGCCCACAGGTAGAGGATGGCGTCGCCGTCGCGCACCTCGCCCGCGGCGTCGACCAGCAGGCAGCGGTCGGCGTCGCCGTCGAAGGCGAAGCCGAGGTCGCAGCCTTGCTCCGGCACCGCCGCCGCCAGCCGCTCGGGATGGGTGGAGCCGCAGCCGGCGTTGATGTTGGTGCCGTCCGGCGACGCGCACAGCGCCACCACCTCGGCGCCGAGGCCGGCGAACAGGCGCTCGGCGTAAGGCGAGGCGGCGCCGTGGGCGGCGTCGAGGGCGATCTTCAGGCCGGCGAGCGGCCGGCCGCCGCCGACGCCGCTCCCGACCCCGGCCGCCAGGTGCGCGACGTAGCGCGCCACCTCGGCGCCGTCGGTCGCGAGCTCCACCGCACCGGGATCGGCGCCGCCGTCGCCGTCCTCCTCCAGGCGCCGCTCGAGCGCCGCCTCCGCCGCCGGCTCCCACTTGGCGCCGCGCGCGTCGATCAGCTTGACGCCGTTGTCGGGCAGCGGGTTGTGGCTCGCCGACACCGCCACCCCGGCGGCCGCGCCGACGTCGCGGGCGGCCCAGGCCACCGCCGGCGTCGGCACCACGCCGAGGGAGCGCCAGCGGGCGCCGCCGGCGGCGAGGCCCGCCGCCACCCAGCGGCAGATCTCCGGCGTCGAGGCACGGGTGTCGCCGCCCACCACCACCTCGGGCGCGCCGCCGCCGGCCTGGGCGGCCTCGACCAGGGTGCGGCCGAGGGCGGCGGCGAGGGCCGTCACCGTGGCGCGGTCCAGGGGAGGCTCGCCGAACGGGGCGCGCACCCCGTCGGTGCCGAACAACCGTGGCGTACCGCTCATGGACCGCTCCTGCGGCCGCCGCCGCGGCGGCCTTCGTCGTTGCCGGGTGGGGTGGGGACCTGCAGCGGGATGCGCACCAGCACCCGCGGCGGCTGGATCTCGCGCACCGACAGGATGTCCGGCAGCAGCACCGCCGCCGACTCTTCGAACGAGATGGCGTGGCCGTCGAGGCCAATCGGCGCCGTCTGCACCGAGTCGAGGCCGGAGAGCTGCGACTGCGGGCCGGTCACCGACACCTCCGGCGGGATGACCATCACGTCGCCCATGATCGCCCCCGCCGCCGGCTCGCCCACGAACTGCGGCTCGACGCGCAGGCGGACGCTGATCTGCGGGTCGAGGGTGAGCTCGAGCACCGAGGGGCGGATGCGGTCGACCACCAGCCCCTGCGGCAGGTTGACGACGTTCTCCGCCGCCAGGTCGACCTTGGCGGCGCCGGCCGGCACCTCGCGCAGGTCGACCTGCACGCCGACGTCGCCGGTCGACACGCGGTTGATCAGGTCCTGCGGCCCGGAGAGCATCACCTCCACGCGCTGCACCGGGTCGAGGATGACCAGCCCCTCGGGGCGGATGTAGCTGACGCTCGCCTCCACCAGCTTCTCGCTGAGCGTCTCCCGCTTCTCGAAGGAGAGCACGAACCACAGCACGACGGCGATGGCGAGAGCGAGTGCGCGCAGCCCCCACACCTGGCGCCGGGCGGAGTTCACGGCGCCGCCCCCTTGCGGCCGCCGCGGCCGTGCGGCCCGCGCGGGTAGAGGTCGGTGATCAGGTACTCGTAGAGGGTGTTGCGCAGGTCCTTGCCTTCCAGGTTGCGCGACAGGCGGCCGTCACGGGCGACGGAGATCATCCCCGTCTCCTCCGACACCACCACCGCCAGCGCGTCGGTCTCCTCGCTGATGCCGAGGGCGGCGCGGTGGCGGGTGCCGAGCTCGGTGGACAGCTCCGGGTTGAAGGTCAGCGGCAGGAAGCAGGCGGCGGCGGCGACGCGGTCCTCCTGGACGATCACCGCGCCGTCGTGCAGCGGCGTGTCCGGCGTGAACAGGTTGATCAGCAGGTCGTAGCTGACCACCGCGTCGAGCACGATGCCGTTCTCGATGTAATTGCGCAGCCCCTCCAGCCGCTCGACCACGATCAGGGCGCCGACGCGGCGGCTGGCCAGGGTAGTGGCGGCGAGGACGATCTCGTTGAACGTCTGCTCGACCTTCTGCTGCTTGGCGAAGCCCCACAGCGGGTTGCGCCCGAAGTTGGCGAGCGCGCGGCGGATCTCCTGCTGGAAGAGGACGATGGCGGCGATCGGCAGCAGGATCAGCAGGCTCTCGAGGAGGCGCTCGAGGGTCGGCAGCTCGATCAGCCGCGCCACGTAGTAGACGGCGCCGAGGAAGGCGAGGCCGAGCAGCATCTGCACCGCGCGGGTGCCGCGGATCAACCGCAGCAGGTAGTACATGACCACCGCCACGGCGAGGACGTCGACGGCGTCGCGCCAGGTGACGAGGTCGAGGAGCTCGGTGGGGCTCACGCCGGGGCGACCTCCGCCAGCCGGCGCCAGGCGGCCAGGGCGGCCACCGTCTCGGCGACGTCGTGGACGCGCAGCACCGCCGCTCCGCGCTGGCTGGCCCACGCGGCGGCGGCCAGGCTGGCGGCGAGGCGGCCGGCGGGCGGCTCCTCCCGCGGCGCGGCCAGGCCCAGGGCGGCGCCGCCGAGGAAGCTCTTGCGGCTCGCCCCCACCAGGATCGGCCGCCCCAGCTCGGCGAGCACCGGCAGGCGGGCCAGCAGCACGAAGTTGTGCGCCGCCGTCTTGGCGAAGCCGAGGCCGGGGTCGACGAGGGTGCGCCCGCGGTCGATGCCGGCGGCCTCGGCGCGGGCCAGCGCCGCCGCCAGCTCGTCGCGCACCTCGGCGGCGACGTCGGCGTACACCGCCTCGTGCTGCATGGTGGCGGTGTCGCCGCGGCTGTGCATCAGCACCACCGGGCAGCCGGCGGCGGCCACCGCGTCGGCGAGCCCGGGGTCGGTGAGGGCGCCGACGTCGTTGACCAGGTCGGCGCCGGCGTCGAGCGCGCGCCGCGCCACCTCGCCCTTGCGGGTGTCGACGGAGAGCGGCAGCCGCGTGGCGTCGCGCAGGCGCCGCAGCACCGGCTCGAGGCGGCGCCACTCCTCCTCCGCCGGCACCGCGGCGGCGCCGGCGCCGTAGGCCCGGCCGGCCGGGCGGGTGGACTCGGCGCCGAGGTCGAGCAGGTGCGCGCCGGCGGCCTCCAGCGCCAGGGCATGGTCGACGGCGCGGCCGGGATCGACGAACAGCCCGCCGTCGGAGAAGGAGTCGGGGGTGACGTTGACGATGCCGGCCACCAGGGCGCGGCCCGGACGGGCGTCCAGGGCCAGCTCCCGGCCCCCCGGCAGCGGCAGCGTCCAGCTCCGGGGGGCGGTGTCGGCGGGGGTCGCGGTCATCGGGATGGGAGGCACGCCTCGCAGCAGCAGGGAACCGGGGCGCGGGGTCCGCCGCCCGGCCCGTCTAGTCTATCCCGACGCCCGCCCTTCCCGATCGCGTCCGCCCGCGCTCAGTCGCCCTTGCCGGCGGCCTCGGCGGTGCGGCGCTGGGCGGCGGCCACCTCGCGCTCGGCCTCCTCCGCGGGCTCCTCGGCCGGCTCGCCGGCCTCGCCCTCGCCGGCGGCCTCCCGCGGCTCGCCGCCGTCGCCGTCGTCGCCGTCGTGCGCCGCGGGCTCGAGGCCCTGGGCGAGGCTCGGCGACGGGCCCTCCGGGGTGATGTCCATGCCCTCGCCGGGCAGCCTGGGCTTGGCCGGCGTGAGGTCCTCGCCGGTCATCACGCGAATCAGCTCGTAGACCGTGTGGCCGTCCACCGACTCCTTCTCCAGCAGCTCGGCGGCCAGCCGCCCGAGCACGTCGCGGTGGCGGGTAAGGATCTCGCGCGCCCGCTCGTAGCCGTCCTGGACGATCTTCTCGACCTCGCGGTCGATGCGGATGGCGGTGTGCTCGGAGTAGTCGGCGCGCTGGGCGATGTCGCGGCCGAGGAACACCGGCTCGTCCTTGCCGCCGTAGGCCAGCGGCCCGAGCTCGGACATGCCCCACTCGCGCACCATCCGGCGCGCCATGTCGGTGCCGCGCTCGATGTCGTTGCCGGCACCGGTGGTGATGTCGTCCTGGGTCAGCTCCTCGGCCTCGCGGCCGCCCATCAGGATGGCGATCTGCGCCTCGACGTAGCGCTTCTTGTAGGTGTACTTGTCCTCGGTGGGGAGCTGCATGGTGAGGCCGAGGGCGC
>CAZLBJ010000301.1:0-2504 GCA_964557755.1 uncultured Thermoanaerobaculia bacterium | reverse complement strand
AGTTGACGTCCATCAGGCCGCCCTGGCCGTGGCTGAGGAAGTGGCCGCGGTCCTTGCCCTCGTAGTGGTGGCTGAAGCGCGGGATGAAACCGGCCTGGCGGCTGCGGTCGCGCGCCTCGGCCGCCGCCCGGCTCTCGCCCCAGGCGGCCACCACCCGCTCGGCGATGAGGTCGAAGAGGTAGTGGTTGGCGCCGTCGGGGAACTGGACGATCTGCGCCTCGCTTTCGATCGCATCGTAGTAGGCGTCGATCCACTCCTGCGGCAGCACGTCGTGGAGCAGCGCCGGGGTGAGCGGTGCGCCGCCGGCCACCGTCGCATAGTCCAGCGCCGCCGGCCGCACGTGGCCGGCGGCCAACGCCTCGTCGATCCGCGCCAGGAGCTCGGTCGCTTCCATGTCCGGCATTCTCGCAGCTCACCTGCGGACTCCGCCCTTCGACAGGCTCAGGGCTTGTCGGTGGGGGCGAGGCTCCGGGTTCGTCGGCGGGCGGTCAGCCGATGAGCCCGTCCCAGGTGGTCGACGCGGTGGCGTAGAGCTTCTTGCCAATGCGGCCGGCGTTGGCGGCCAGCCAGCCGGCCTCGACGGCGAGCTTCATCGCGCGCGCCATCCTCACCGGGTCCTTGGCGCCGGCGATGCCGGTGTTCATCAGCACGGCGTCGGCGCCGACCTCCATGGCGATGGCGGCGTCCGACGCCGTGCCCACGCCCGCGTCCACGATCACCGGCACCTTCGCCTGCTCCACGATGATGCGCAGGTTCGCCGTGTTGCGGATGCCCATGCCGGAGCCGATCGGCGCGCCCAGCGGCATCACCGCCGCCGCCCCCGCCTCCTCCAGCCGCCGGCACATCACCGGGTCGTCGGTGGTGTAGGGCAGCACCACGAAGCCCTCCGCCACCAGGGTCTCGGTGGCGCGCAGCAGCTCGACGTTGTCCGGGAACAGGGTCTTCGGGTCGCCGATCACCTCGAGCTTGACCCAGTTCCAGCCGCCCAGCTCGCGCGCCAGCCGCGCGGTGCGCACCGCCTCGTCGGCGGTGAAGCAGCCGGCGGTGTTGGGCAGCAGCAGGTAGCGGTCCTCGGGCAGGTGGGCCAGCAGGTCGGCGTGGCCCGGTGCCGGCTGGTCGCCGCCCAGCCCCACGCGGCGCAGCGCCACGGTCACCATCTCGGTGCCGGCGGCGGCGAAGGAGCGCTCCATCAGCGCCATGTTGGTGTACTTGCCGGTGCCGAGGATCAGCCGCGAGCGGAAGGTGCGGCCGGCGATCTCGAGCGGCGGAATGGCGAGGGCGGCGTCGAGGTCGCCGTCGCTCTCGCCGCCGGTCGCCGGCAGGGTCGTCTCGGGGGTCGTGGTGGTGGTCATCGCGGGTGGTACCTCCTCGTCCCGATTGTAGCGGCGAAATCCATCCCGGCCAGCTCGCACACTATGATGGAGTACGTCTTCAAGCCTGCCGTCGATCACGAATCCAGCGCCCCGCCCGGCACCGCCGGTGCGGCCGTCCCGAGGAGGAGTCCATGCGTCTTCGTTCCCGCCGTCTCGCCGTTGTCGCCGCCGTTATCGCTCTCGCCGTCCTGTTCCCCGCCACCGCCCGCGCCCAGGAGACGGCGACGGCGCCGCCCGTCGATCCCGAGGTGGCGAAGAAGCTCGAGCAGGCGATGGCCGGCGACAACCCGGCCTCCTTCCAGAGCACGATGTGCGACGGCACCTACGCGCTGTGCATCAAGGCGCCGTGCTCGCCCATCCCCACCCTCAACCGCATCGGCAACTACTACGTGAACAGCGCGCTGTGCGAGTGCAACGTGGTGGACGGCTGGTCGATGGGCCCCGGCGCCTGCGAGGACCGCGCGCCGATGCAGCAGCACGGCCGCACGTATCTCATCTCCACCTACTCGAATCTCTACAACGACGAGGAGTCGACGCTGGCCTGCGACTCAGAGGACACGCTGTGGGCGTGGTGCTACGGCGCCCCCTGCGTAGTCGACGCCAAGGACCCGAGCAAGGCCACCTGCACCTGCCCGGTGGAGACCGGCCCCGGCCGCACCCTCGGCGGCGATTGCCAGCAGAGCTCGTGCGACGGCATCTGGTCGGCCGCCACCCCGGCCGGCGACGTCTTCGCCAACCAGCACTACTACCGCTGGATGCAGAAGAACCAGCCCGACGTGCCGGTCAACGGGCCGGCGCCGGCGTGCCCGAGCGGCGGCTCGGGCAGCGGCGCGGCGCCGTAGGGGCTTCAGCGCTGGTCGCTGGGCGGGGGCTCGGTGGGCGGGGTCGCCGGCGGCTGCTGGGCCGGGTATTCCGGCTGGCTGTAGCCGGCCTGGTCGTAGCCGGTCTGCCCGTACGTCGCCGGTGGGCCTCCCACCTCGCCGTCGAACATCCAGCGCACCTCGGGGTCGGAGATCAGCACCAGGGTGAAGATGCCGAGCAGCGTCCCCAGCGGCACGTTGAGGCAGTTGACGCCGGAGGTGATCATCACCAGCACGGTGTGGCGGCGCGTCTGCAGCGCGCGGCCGGCGA
>CAZLBJ010000300.1:0-6419 GCA_964557755.1 uncultured Thermoanaerobaculia bacterium | reverse complement strand
AACGACGCCGCCCCAGGCATCTCGGCGCCTGGCGAGGCCTATGCCGACGTCGCCGCCATCCTGCGCCTCAACACCTCCTGCGTCGGCCGCGGCTTCGACGCCGCCGACCTGCCCTGCGGCGGCAACGGCGACCCCTGCCTCGAATGCTCCGGCGTGCGCGAGGTGGACTGGGCGAAGCGCGAGTCCGGCCAGCCGCACGACCTCGACTGGGTGACCAACCCCTGGTTCCTCGACCGTGGCGGCTGCGCGCTGGACGTCTTCATCCCGACCCAGCAGGGCCCCTGCGGCTACGGCACCCACTGCGAAGGCAGCATGGCCTCCGAAGCGGTGTGGGACCTCTTCAAGCGCGACCTGCCGGCCTTCGCCGGCGCCGGCTTCGCGGTCGACGACACCACCGCCCAGGAGCTGGTGACGCGCACCTACTACCTGGCCGGCGGCGCGCTCGGCAACTGGTACAACTGCAACCCGGTGGCGCTGCCCGGCCAGCACGGCGACGGCTGCAACGCCGACGGCGCCTACCTCAACTTCCTCGCCATCGACGACGACAACGGCGACCTCACCGACGGCACGCCGCACATGCCGGCGATCCACGCCGCCTTCGATCGCCATCAGATCGCCTGCGCCCAGCCGCTGCCGGCGGCCGGCGCCTCCTGCACCCGGCCCACCGCCGCGCCGGCGGTCACCGCGACGCCGGGGCACAAGTTCGTCGAGCTGTCCTGGCAGCCGGTGGCCGGCGCCAGCAAGTACTGGGTGTTCCGCGGCGACGGCGCCCTCGCCTGCGAGTTCGGCAAGGCGCGGGTGGGCGAGACGACCGGCACCAGCTTCGTCGACAGCGGCCTCGGCCACGACCTGCCGTACGCCTACACGGTGATGGCGGTCGGTTCCAGCGACTCGTGCGTCGGCCCGGCCAGCCCGTGCGTCACGGTGACGCCCACCGGCGGCGCCGACCTCGCCTTCACCGAGGAGGCGCCGACCATGGAGACGCTCGACGGCGACGGCGACCCCTTCCTCGACAACTGCGAGACGGCGCGCGTCGCCTTCACGGTGCGCAACAGCGGCACGGTGCCGCTGACCAACGTCCGCGTCGCCCACGTCGAGCCGCTGTCGCACCCGGGCACGCTGGTCACCTCCACGCCCACCTTCGCGGCATCGCTGGCCTCCTGCGGCGAGGCCGAGGGCAGCTTCGAGCTCGTCGCCTCGGGCCTGGCGCCGGACGACGACGCGGTCTTCCGCGTCGACGTCACTGCCGACGAGCTGGCCGGCCGCACGGTCTCCACGGTGGCTCGTTTCATCGCCGCCGAGAGCGACTTCGAGGCGGTGGCCAGCCGCACCTGGAGCTTCGACCAGGGGCTGGACGGCTGGCAGGTGGTGAGCGGCAGCTTCACCCACGCCGCCGGCCTCGGCGGCAACGGCAGCCTGGGCTACCTCGCCTCCTCGTCGCTCCAGGACGACCAGTGCGACCGCGTGCGCTCGCCGGTGGTGCGCCTGACCGCCGACTCGACGCTGTCGCTCTACAACCAGTACGCCATCGAGCCCGGCGAGAGCACCGGCACCGGCGTCAACGGCTGGTTCGACCGCGCCAACGTCGGCGTCCTCGACCTGGCGACCGGCGCCCGCACCCCGGTGTCGCCGGACGGCGGCCGGCTGTACGAGGCCTCCGGCCCGAACGGCGCCTGCGTGACCAGCGGCCAGCCCGGCTGGGGCGGCCCCGGCCCCGGCTTCCTAGAGTCGACGTGGAGCGCGGGGGCGCTCGGGACGGGCGACTTCGCCGGCCGCGTGGCGGTGCTCGACGTCGCCTACGGCACCGATCCGCTGGTGTCGCTGCTCGGCTTCCAGCTCGACGAGGTCACCCTCACCGCCTTCGAGGAGCAGACCGCCGACGCCCAGCCCGACGCCTGCTCGGTGACGCCGCCGCCCCCCTGCGGCCGCGTCGACGACGGCGACGCGGCGGTCGACTACCGCCACGGCTGGCACCGCCGCTCCGACGCCCGCGCTTCGGGCGGCGGCTACCACCGCCGCGTCGGCAACGGCAACGGCAACAACGCGCCGGCGGCGCGGGTGGTGTTCACCGGCGACGCCGTGACCTACCACTACGTCGAGAGCAACCTCGGCGGCAGCGCCGACCTCTACCTCGACGGCGCCCTGGTGCAGACGCTCTCCTACGGCGGCGGCGGCAAGGGAAAAGAGGTGCCGACCTTCGGCCACAGCGTCACCTTCGACGGCCTCGGCGCCGGCGAGCACGAGCTGGTGATCGAGCACCGCGAGGGCGCGGTCTACGTCGACGGCTTCGAGTTCGCCTGCGCCGACCCGCAGGCCGGCGCCGATAGCTCGGCGGTCGAGTCCCGCTCGGCGACGGCCACCCACACGGTGGCCCCCGGCGGCGCCCTGCTGGTGCGCCGCGACGTGAAGGTGGGCACCGCCGACCGCGAGGTCTCGGTGGTGGTCGAGGGCAGCGCGGTGCCGCTGACCGTGCGCCTCCTCGACCCCCTCGGCCTGGTGGTGGCGAGCGGCGGCGCGCTGGTCGACGGGCTGTCCCTCTCCGGCCTCGACACCGGCGTCTCCCGCCCCGGCACGTACCGCCTCGAGGTGGTCCGCCTGCCGGGCACGGCGCAGCCGCTCGAGATCAGCGTCGCCCGCACCTACGAGGTGCCGTAGCCCGCGGGCCGAAGTGCTCCTTGCCCCCGCTGCTTCGGCAGCGCGTCCCCGGCGGGTCCCCCGACCCGCCGGGCTTTTTTTCGTCCTACGGGCTCCCCGCCGTGAAGCTCGCCCCGTCCGCCACCGTGAAGCCGTCCACCAGGACCACCGTCGGGGCCTCGAAGGTGACGTCGGCGTTGGTGGCGACTTCGGTGCCGTTGCCGGCTCGGAGGGTGTCGCAGGCGGTGTAGGTGGCGGTGCCGGTCAAGGTCTGACCGTAGATCTGGACGTCCGAGGGAGCCGGGTAGGCGGCGGTGAGGAGGATGGAGTCGCTCGCCGCGCGCACGGTGGCGCCGCTGCGCAGCTCGCTGAAGACGGTCGCCGAGCCGCTTTCGCCCAGGTCGAGCGACCAGTCGACGTCCGGCGAGAACGGCATCCACGCCGACCAGGTCGCGCCGTCGTTCGAGAAGCGCATCTCCTGCGCCCAGCCGAGGCCGTAGGTGTAGAGGTCGACCTCGGCGCACGCCGTCTGGTAGTCCTCGCGCTCGACGACCACCGGGTAGACGCTGTTGCGGCGCCCGAAGTTCTGCGTCCAGTAGCGGAAGTAGGGGCCGAGGCCGAAGAGGTCGGCGTCGCAGTCGCCGTCCTGGTCGAAGCGCACCGTCGCCTGGTCGTTCGACTGCAGGACGTGGCCGACGCCCAGCTCGCGCCAGCCGGTCGACAGGATGATGGCGCGGTGGTCCGGGCTGCCCATCCAGGTGTCCATCACGCTCTGCGGCGTCGTCTGCCCGGCGGCGATGTTCTCGCCGGCGGCGTGCCAGAAGTAGCCGGCGGCGGTCATGCGGTCGCCGTGCGAGGTCTTGGTGTCGACGTCGCAGTGGGCGAAGAAGTCGCGCGTCGCCATGTTGGAGCTGTGCGTCTCCGACGAGGTATCGAGCAGGCCGACCCCCTTGAGCGGCGGCAGGTTGCCGTCCGCCAGCCGCTCCTCGTTGACGATCTCCAGCACCTGGTGCTCGAACGGCGCGCCGGCGGTGGCCGCCTCGAAGCGCGGGGGGGGCCTGTCCGCCCCCGGCGGCGGCTTGACCGCCTCGGCGGCGAGGGGCGACGGGGTGGGATCGGCCACCTCGTCGTCGCCCACCGCGCGTACCGCCGCCGCCCGCCAGCCGCCGCCGGCCGGCTCCGGCACCAGGCTCTGCTCGAGGGGCTCGCCGCGGGCTAGCGCGCCGGCGGCGAGGCGGCGGCCGACGCCGTCGTCCTCGTCGATCCCGACCACCAGGACGCTCCCCGGCACGCTGCCGTGCCGCACCTCGCCGACCTCGACCAGGTAGCGGGCTTCGCCCTCGGCGGCCGCCGGGTCGGGTTCGAGGACCCGGGCGGTGACCACCGCCGGCTCGTCGGCCGCCGCCTCCGGCGGGCCGACCGCGGCAAATGGCAGCACGAGGCCGCAGACGAGAGGGAGCAACGGGAACGTGGAACGAAGTCTCGAGCGCTTCATCTCGGAGTCCTCGACCGCGGTGGCTGAAGCGCGGGTGCGGCGGCGCACCCTGCCCTGCCTGGGCGATGCAGAGGGGATACCAGCGACCGCCGGGCGAGCCCGGCCGGTTCACCAGTTGATGTACTCGGGCTCGGGGCGCAAGGCGCGGCCACGGCTGGCCGAGGGGCGCAGGCCGGGGCGCTTCCAGGTGAGGGCCAGCCAGGCGAGGAAGACCGCGCGGAACATCTCGTAGCGGGCGCGCAGGCCGCTGGCGAGGCCGCGCTTCTTCTCCTTGACCACGTGCCGCAGGTTGTGGAAGACCACCGTCTCGCTGCGCAGGCCGAGGCGGCCGCAGGCCCAGTTGAGGGCCGTCTCCACGGTGTAGCCCTGGAGGTAGGCGTCGGGCACCGCTTCGAAGATCTCGCGGCGCAGGCAGCGCAGGCCGGAGAGCAGCGGCCCGAAGTTGCGGTGCACGACGTCGATCGGCCAGCCGCGGTGGCGGACGCCGATCACCATGTCGGCGCGTCCCTCCTGCACCGGCTCGACGAGCTGCGCCAGCAGGTAGTCGGAGAGGTTGAGGACGTCGGCGTCGACGAACAGCACCGCCTCCGCCGAGGTGTGGGCGACGCCGATCGCCATCGCCATCGCCTTGCCGTAGTTGCGGCGCAGGTGCAGCACCTTGACCCCCAGGCTGCGGGCGACGTCCACCGTGCCGTCGGTCGAGCCGTCGGAGACCACCAGCACCTCGTCGACGAGGCTGGTCTCCTTGAGCACGGTGAGCACGTCGGCCAGGGTCTCCGCCTCGTTGAAGGCGGGGACGATGGCGGCGACCCTCGGGGTCGGGTTTGGTGCGCGCTGGGGCATGGTCGCGGGCTCGTCCGGACGGACGCGTGAAATATACCGCGAAGCGGACGCAGCGGACGCCGGCGGCGTCAGCTCCAGGCCGGCGGCGCCGGCACCCGGCCGGCGCCGGGCAGCAGCTCGACCCGCGCCAGCAGGCGGGCGTCGCCGGTGAGGCTCCAGCGGCCGCCGCCGGCGTCGTCCACCGCCAGCTCGTGGCCGCCGGCGGTCCGCGCCCGCGCCGGCAGCTCGAGGACGCCGAGGCGGCGGCCGACGGCGGCGGCGGCGAGGACGCCGGAGCCGCAGGCCAGCGTCTCCGCCTCGACGCCGCGCTCGAAGGTACGGATGTCGAAGCGGTGGGGCGCGAGGTAGCGCACGAAGCTCACGTTGGCGCCGGCGGCGCCGAACGCCGGGTGGGCTCGCAGCGCCGGCCCCAGGGTCGCCACCGGCGCCCGCGACAGCGGCTCGTCCCACGGCAGCACGACGTGCGGGCCGCCGGTGGCCACGTACCAGCGCAGGTGGCTCGTGCCGTCGACCTCGGCCGCCCGCTGCTCGGGCGCGCCGGGCGCCGCCAGCTCGAGGGTGACGGCGTCGCCGCCGGCGGCGCGGGCGTCGACCGGGCCGGCGCCGGTCGCCAGCGTCACCGCGTCGCGCGCCCAGCCGAGGTGGAAGGCGAGGCGGGCGGCGCAGCGCGTGCCGTTGACGCACAGCTCGGCTCGCCCGCCGTCGGCGTTGTAGTGGGTCATCGCCACGCCGCCGCCGGTGCGGCGCAGCACGAAGAGGCCGTCGGCGCCCACCGACTGGCCGCGGCGGCACCAGGCGCGCACCGTCTCCGGCGCCGGGTCGGCGCCGGGCTCTGCGAGGGCGAGGAAGTCGTTGCCGGCGCCGGAAGCCAGCCAGGCTTCGACCGGGCCGCTCCCCTCGCCCCGTGCCATCAGCGCGCCTCGGTGGTGGCCTCGGCGGGCTCGCTCTCGTTGCCGATGCGGTCCACCGCCACCACCCGGTAGGTGTAGGTGACGCCGGGCTCCGGCGCCGTGTCGAGGTACTCGGTGTTCGTCTGCGGCTCGGCGGTCAGCGGCGCGAAGCCGCCCTCGGCGCCGCGCCGGCGCAGCACCCGGTAGCCGGCCAGGTCGTCGGCCTCCGAGCCCTCCCACACCAGCCGCACGCGGCCCTCCTCGGCCAGCGCCACCAGGCTCCCCGGCGTCGGCGGCGCGAAGCGGTCGCGGTAGTCGACCTCCTGCACCTCGGCGCCCGCGCTCTCGATCAGCGGCTGGCGTTGCGCCACGGCGGTGACGGCGTAGATGTAGGAGCCGCCGATCGCCGCGCCGCGGTCGAGGTAGCTGCTGCGGTCCGGGCTCGGCACCGCCACCGGCACCTCGAACCAGCGGGCGGTGACCAGGCGCCGGTAGACGTTGTAGCCCACGATGCCGTCATCCTGCGGCTCCCAGGTGAGCTGGACGCCGTCGGCGCG
>CAZLBJ010000299.1:0-8124 GCA_964557755.1 uncultured Thermoanaerobaculia bacterium | reverse complement strand
CAGGCGATGTACCACTTCCTCTCCGGCTACACCGCCAAGGTGGCGGGGACGGAGAAGGGCGTCACCGAGCCGAAGGCCACCTTCTCGGCCTGCTTCGGCGCCCCGTTCATGCCGCTGCACCCGGGTGAGTACGCGCGCCTGCTGGGCGAGAAGATCCGCCGCCACGGCGCCCAGGTGTGGCTGGTCAACACCGGCTGGACCGGCGGCCCCTACGGCGAGGGCCGGCGCATCAAGCTGGCGCACACCCGCCGCATGGTGCGCGCCGCGCTGAGCGGCGAGCTCGACGACGTGGCGACGGTGGAGGACCCGGTGTTCGGCCTGGCGGTGCCGAAGGCGGTGCCGGGGGTGCCCGACGAGCTGCTGCGGCCGCGCGGCACCTGGGCCGACCGCGCCGCCTACGACGCCAAGGCGCACCAGCTCGCCGAGATGTTCGCCCGCAACTTCGAGCAGTTCGCGGAGGGCGTCGCCGACGGCATCAAGGCCGCCGGCCCGCGCCAGGGCGCCGCGGCCGGCTGATCCGGCTGACCCTACTTGTCGAGCACGAAGGTCACCCGCAGGTGGACGCGGTAGCCGGCCACCTTTCCGTTCTCGACCAGTACGTGCTGCTCGGCCACCCAGGCGCTCTTGATGTTGTGGATCGTCTTCGCGGCGCGCTCGATGCCGACGCGGGCGGCGTCGTCGAAGCTGTCGGGGGACTCAGCGGAGATCTCGCTGACCTTGGCGATGGAATTGTGGACTGGCATGGGAAACCTCCTCGAAGGTGCATCGTGGATGGAGCTTGACGCGGAGGAAGTCTTGCGAGCTCCGCGCCAAGACTAGCCGAGTCTCACAGCGGCTGCGGGCGCTCGAACCAGTAGCCCTGCGCGTAGTCGAAGCCGATCTCGCGCACCGCCCGCACGTCGCCGTGGCTCTCCACCCCCTCGGCGATGGTGCGCATCCCCATCTGCTTGCCCAGCTCGTGGATCGAGCGGGTCAGCGCCCACTGCACGTCGCTGCCCGCCATGCCGCGCACGAAGTCGCCGGAGACCTTCAGGTAGTCGACCTGCAGGTTCTTGAGGTAGGCGAACGACGACAGGCCGGAGCCGAAGTCGTCGAGGATGAAGCGGCAGCCCATGCCGCGCAGCACGCTGATGAAGCGGTTGGCGTGCGACAGGTGGGTCACGGCGGCGGTCTCGGTGATCTCGAAGCACAGGCGGCGCGGGTCGGCGCCGCTCGCCTCCAGCTCGCGCACCACGTCGGGGAGGAAGGTCTCGTCGCCCAGAGACTGGCCGGAGACGTTGATCGCGAAGTGCTCGCCGCCGCCGTTGGCGATGGCGGCGATGCGGTGGAAGGCGGTGCGCACCACCCAGCGGTCGACCAGCGGCACGAGCTGGAAGCGCTCGGCGGCGGGGATGAACTCCCCCGGCGCGATCAGGTGGCCGTCCTCGCCGCGCATGCGGATGAAGATCTCGGCCAGCTTGGCGCCGCCCGACAGCGGCTCGATGCGCTGCTTGTGGAGGCAGAAGCGCTCCTCCTCGAGCGCCCGGTGAATGCGCTCGACCCAGTGCGCCTCGCCGTAGCGCTCGGCGAGGCGGGCGTCGTCCGGGTGGTGGAGGTGGACGCGGTTGCGCCCCTCCTCCTTGGCCAGCCGGCAGGCGGCCTCGGCGGCGGCCAGCGGGTCGGGCGCTACCTCCGCGCCGAGCATCACCAGC
The DNA here is from genome assembly GCA_964557755.1 of uncultured Thermoanaerobaculia bacterium. Taxonomy (GTDB): domain Bacteria; phylum Acidobacteriota; class Thermoanaerobaculia; order Multivoradales; family JBCCEF01; genus CAZLBJ01. The sequence goes on along the minus strand of CAZLBJ010000299.1, from coordinate 6,433 downwards.
CCCACCGAGACGCCGAGGCTGAACTGGCGGTCCTGCCACTGGAAGCGGAAGTCGCGCACCGCGTCGAGCGCCGCGTCGGCCACCCGCCGCGCCTCCTCCTCGCCGGCGCCGCCGAGCAGCAGGCCGAACTCGTCGCCGCCGAGCCGGCCGAGGGTGTCGCCGGCAGGCAGCACCGACAGCAGGCGCTCGGCGACGAGCTGCAGGAGCTGGTCGCCGGCGAGGTGGCCGCAGGTGTCGTTGACCAGCTTGAGCTCGGCGAGGTCGACGTAGCACAAGGCGCCGTGGCCGCGGCCGTCGCGCGCCCGCGCCGCCAGCCGCTCGGCGCGGCGCTCGAACTCGGGGCGGTTGATCAGCCCGGTCAGCGGGTCGTGGGTGACCAGGTACGACACCTCCTGCTCCATGCCGCGCACCAGGGTGACGTCCTTGAACACCAGTACGGCGCCGGTGGGGGCGCCGTCGCGGCCGAGGATCGGCGCCACCGAGTCCTGGACGTCGTGCTCGCGGCCGTCGCGGTGGAGCAGCAGCGAGGAGCCGGGCAGCTCGACCACCCGCCGCTGGCCGAGGCAGACGTCGAGCGGGCTGGCGAGCGGCTTGCGGCTGGTCTCGTCGAGCACCCGGTAGACCTCCATCAGCGGGCGGCCGGCGGCCTCTTCGAGCGGCCAGCCGGTGAGCCGCTCGGCGACCGGGTTCATGTAGTCGATGGCGCCGCCGGAGTCCGTGCGGATGACGCCGTCGCCGATCGACGCCAGGGTCACCTGGGCGCGCTCCTTCTCGTCGCCGAGCGCCACCTCGGCGCGCTTGCGCTCGGTGATGTCGGTGGCGACGCCGATCACCCGCCGCGGCTTGTCGTCGGTGGGCAGCAGGCGGGCGCGCACACCCACCCAGCCGTGGTCGCCGTCGGGGCGGCGGAAGCGCACCTCGGCGGCGAGCTGGCGGTCGGGGAAGCCGTCGCGCGCCTCGCGCATCACCTGCGCCAGGAGCGGCCGGTCGTTTTCGTGCAGCAGGCGCAGGAAGCCCCGGCCGGTGCCGCCGAGGTGGTCGAGCGGCACACCGTGGACGGCCTCGACGCGGCCGTCGACCAGCAGCTCGTCGGTGTCCGCGTTCCACTCCCACGAGACGTAACGGGCCGCGGACTGCGCGAGGTCGAGACGCTCCTGGCTCTCGCGCAGCGCCTGCTCGGCGCGCCGCCGCTCGCTGATGTCGGTGATCGAGGCCAGCGCCGCCGGCTCGCCGTCCCAGTCGATGCGCGACGCGGTGACCTCCCACCAGCGCTCGCCGCCGTCGGCGTGCACCCAGCGCATCTCGAACCGCTCGTTGGGCGGGCGCTCGCCGCGCAGCCGCGACTCCAGGCGCTGCTCGACGGCCTCGGCGTCGGCCGGGTCGACGCGCGCCAGCGGCGGCATGGCGAGCAGCTCGGCCACCGTGAAGCCGGTGACCGCCTCCATCGCCGGGTTGACGTAGAGCACCCGGCCGCGCCCGTAGATGGCGATGCCGATGGGCGTCGTCTCCGCGAGGGTGCGGAACAGGCGGTCGGGCAGCGCGCCGCCGACGGGTGTCGTGGGAGACTCCGATTCCATTGTTCTTCCGGGGGCCGACTCTACTACCACTGGTGCCGCGGGTCTTCGGGACGTGACCGGACGGAGGGAGAGCCACGCGATGGACGAGCGAAGAGACGCCGCCACGAGCCTGCACCGCGCGCCGCCGGTGGCCGCCGAGCCGGGCTGGACGCCGGTCGAGCCGCTGCGCATCGAGGGCGGCCGCGGCAGCTTCGTCAGCGGCGACCCGGAGGGCGACACGCTGCGCGTCGCCTACTTCCAGCGCGCCGGCGACGGCCACCTGGTGGGCCGCGCGTGGTTCGGCGAGGGCACGCAGGGGCCGCCCGGCCACGCCCACGGCGGCAGCACGGCGGCGGTGCTCGACGAGTGCATGGGGGCGGCCGCTTGGCAGTCCGGCCACGCGGTGGTGGCGGTGAACCTGAACGTCGACCTCACCGCCATGCTGCCGCTCGGCACCGACGCCCGCTTCGACGCCTGGGTGGAGCGCGTCGACGGGCGCAAGGTCTACTGCCGGGCGCGCCTGTTCGGCGCCGACGACCCGGCCGGCGAGCACGGCGACTACGCCAGCGCCCGCGGCCTCTTCCTCACCCTCGACGAGGCACGCTTCCACGCTCTCCTCGACCGCGTGGCGCGCACCATGGGGACGACGCCGGAAGGGCTGCGCGAGGCGATGCGGCAGCGCGGCTGGAAGGGCTGAGGGGGACGGCGCCGGCTCAGGGGCGCCAGGTGACGGCGAGCCAGGCCTCGCGGCCGCCCTCGTCCGGGCCGTCGAGGAGCTGGGCGGCGCCCACCGCGAAATCGAGCGCCGGCAGGCGCACCAGCGGCACCGGGCCTAGCGAGCCGCGCCACTCGACGCCGGCGAGGCTGCGCCAGCCGCTGCCGCCGGCGCCCTCGCTCTCGACCCGGTAGCGCGACCAGAAGAGCGGCAGTGGCAGGAGGTCCGTGCGCAGCTCGACGCGCTGCGCCTCCACCTCCTGGCCGGCGAGGGCGGCGGCGGGCAGCGCCGGCACCGCCAGGCGCGGCGCCGCCAGCGACGAGGCGTGCAGGCTCGACGGCAGGCCGCCGACCTGGAAGAGCTGCCACGGGGCGGCGACGGCGAAAGGCGGCGCGTTTCCGGCGGCCGGCGAGGCGGCGGGCAGGGGCTCGACGGCGTCGCCGCCCGCCTCGCCGCGCTCCCAGGCGGCGGCGAGGGCGAGGTCGTCGCGGCGCACGGCGAGGCGCAGGCGGCCGCGGGCGCGCCGCCAGCCGTCGCCGCCGCTGTCGCCGGCGTCGAGCCGGCCCTCGAGGCCGAGGCGGGCGGACCACCGGCCGCGGCCGGTCCACGGCGCCCACGAGCCCTCGGCGAACAGCGACCGCTCGTCGACCGCCGCACCGCCGCGCGGCTGCGCCTCGCCGACCCAGCCGCCGCCGGCGAGGCGCAGCGGCCCGCCGCCCGCCAGGCGGTCCCAGTCCGCGGCGAGCTCGACGCCGCGGCGCTCGACGTCGAGGGCGCCGGCGGCGACGCCGAGCGCATCGCCGGCCGCCGATCGGCGCTGCCGCGACGGCTCCTCGTCGACCACCGCGGCGTGGAACGACAGGGCGACCGGCAGCCGGCGCCAGGCGGCGGCCAGCGCCCCGCCGGCCGGGGCACCGTCGGCGGCCCACGACCCGGTGGCGACGACGTCCAGCCGCCCCAGAAGGTCCCCGGCGCGCACGCCCATCTCGGCGCTCCAGGCATCCGCGCCCCAGGCGCCGCCGGACAGCCACGCCACCTCCAGCCGCTGCACCCCCGAAGGCTCCCCGGGCGGCAGCTCGGCGACGGAGAACGTCACCGGCGCCTCCGGCGGCGCGGGCCGCACCACCGGCGCGAGGTCTTCGAGTCTAGAAGGAGCGGCGAAAGGCAACCCCTCGGCGAGGGGCGGCTCGCCGCCGGGCGGAGCCTCGACGCCGCCCGCTTCGCCGTACGGAGCGTCGATCCCGCGGGCTTCGACGCCCGCGACATCCACCGCGCCCCCTTCGTCGCCGGGGTCTTGGATGCCCGCGGACCCGGCGCCGTGATCGTCGACGCTGCCGCCCTTCGTCCCGGCGTCCTCGGCCTCGGCCGCGCTCCGTACGGCGCCAGCCACCTCCACCCCTCCCCCTTCGTCGCCGGGGTTTTGGGCGGCCGCGGCTCCTGCGCCACGATCTTCAGCGCCGCTGGCCCCGGCCAGCCGCCGCAGGTCGAGGCCGTCGGGCTCCAGCGACAGGTAGAAGACGCCCGCCGGCTCCTCGCCGACCGCCGGCGCGGGGGCGGGGGCGAAGGCGGCGCCGCGGGTGCGGGTGACGCGCTCCGCCGTCCAGCCCTCGCCTTCCGGGCGGAAGGCGAAGACGTCGATGAAGCCGCCGCTGCCGACCACCGCGTACACCGTGCCGCCGTCGTCGCCGCGGCCCCAGGCCGGCGACGCCACGGTGGCGGCCGGCGGCAGCGGCAGCGCCTCCTCGGCGCCCGTCGCCAGGTCGCGCACCACCAGCGCCCAGGCGCCGGCCGTGTGCCGCGCGTAGACCAGCCGGCCGCCGTCCGGCGACACCCGCGGCGCGTCGTACACCGCCTCCACCGTGGGCTCGGTGATCGCCTCCACGGCGCCGCCGGGCAGCCCCACGCGGACGAGCTGCGCGGTGCCGTGCCGGCTGCGCACCGCCGCCGCCCAGGTGCCGTCCGGCGCCGGGTCGGCGTCGCGCAGGTCGGCGCCGGCGGTCAGCCGCTCCAGCGTGCCGGGCGCCCCCGCCTCGGCGCCGAGCGTCCAGCGGAAGAGGTCCGGGTGGAGGATGCCGTCCGCGTCGGGCAGGTAGCGCACCAGCAGCAGGGCGCCGGCGCCGCCGGACCCGTCCGGCAGCCAGCGCGGCTGCGACGGGGCGGCGCCGTCGAGCGTCGGCAGGGTGTGGAGGCGCCGGCGCGGCGGCGGGCCGGTGTCCACCGCCGGCACGTCCTCCGGGTCCGCGGCGGCGATCTCGCGCCGCCGCTCCTCGCGCTCGTCGAGCGCCTCCCGGTCCACCTCCGTCTCGTACACCGCCAGCTCCGCAGGGTCGTCGCGGTGGCGCAGCACGAGGGCGAACCGCGAGCCGTCCGGCGACACCGCCGGCGCGCCGGTGGCCCACGCCAGGTCGAGCCACACGTCGCCCTCCACCCAGCCGGGCGCCGCCCCGCCGTCCTCCCCGGCGACCCGCTGCTCCACCTCCAGCGCGCTCCACGCCAGCTCGGCGCGGAAGCGGTCCCACAGGTCGGCCGGCGAGTCGGCGAAGACGCCCTCGAACGCCGCCTCGAAGCTGCGCGCCCGGCGCGCCGTCATGCGCGCCCACAGGTCGCGCAGCGCGCCCTCGCCGGCGCGCGCCTCCAGCCACTCGAGGTACGCCGAGCCGGCGAGGTAGGCCATCGACATGCCGAGGTACGAGCCGCGGTCGCTCGCCAGCCGCCCGTAGGAAGGGAGCTTGCCGGCCTGCGCCCAGCGCCGCAGGACGGCAGCGCGCAGGTCGGCGTTGGGGCGGCCGGCGCCGGTGAGCCGGCCCTCGATCACCGTCGCGTACCCCTCGCTGACCCAGCGCGGCGCCGCCGCCAGCGGCCCGAGCGGCACCCCCAGCCGCACCATCGCCCGCCGCCACGGATTGCGCGACGGGCGCAGCAGGTGGACGAGGTGCGTGTCCTCGTGCACCAGCAGCAGCTCGGCCCAATCGCGGTAGTGCCCGACCACCGACTCCGGCCCCGGCGGCGTCGTCCACAGCACCATCCGCGGCCAGCCGAGAAACGGCAGCGCAAACCCGTTGGCGGAGGCGGTCGGGTCCGAGACGAGGACGTCGACGACCTCGGTGGGGGTGAACCCGACTTCTTCGGCGACGACCTCGCGGATCGATTCGAGGCGGGCGACGGCATGGCGGGCCCAGGCCTCGGAGTGGGCCGGGTAGTGGACCCGGAAGTGCTCGGTGGTGAGGGTGCGCCAGTCTGCTTCCGGACCCTCGACGTAGCGGGGCAGGTCCTGGGCGGACGCGCGAACAGCGAAGAGGAGGAAGACGACGGCGGCGAGGACGAAGCGTTCGAGTCGGAGGAGGCGAACAAATCGACTAGGGGTAAAAGCCGGGGGGCGGCAGGCGCGCGGCGGGCGGCGGAGAGGCTCGGAGCGAACTGGCATGGCGGCTGCCCGCAGTCTACGGGACACAGCCGGCGAGCCGCGGTTGGCGGTGGCGGTTGCTCGGCCGGCAAGCGACCATGCTGGCAGCGTGATGGCGGGACGTTGACGTTCCCACCTCCCCCATTCGCCGCGGGACGGGCCACCACCGCCGGTCGCCGCGCGCGGTGCCGCCACCACCCACGGAGCCCGGGCCGGGTGTCCGCTCCCGGAACGCTTCCTAGAGTGGAGGGCGCGGACACCCGGCCCGGGCGTCTCAGCAAGATAGAGTCGCCCGACCCCACCCCCCGCCATGCCGACCGCCCCCTCGCCGACCTCCCCTCCGCCGCCCAGCCGCTCCCGCCGGCGCCGCCTCGCCGTCCAGGGCGGCAAGCTGGCGCTGCTCGGGCTGGCGCTGTGGCTGGCGTGGGACCTGCTGCGCGACCTGGCGTGGGACGACCTGGCGGCGCGCTTCGAGGCCGCCAGCCGGCCGTGGCTGGCCGCCGCCCTCGGCGCCCTGGCGCTGCGCTTCGTCATCTGGGACGAGCGCTGGCGGCGTGCCATCCGCCGGGTCGGGCCGCTGCCGCCGAGGTGGCTGTCGCTGCCGTCGCTGCTCGCCGCGGCGGCGGTCAACTCGGTGACCCCCACCGCCCGCGTCCTCGGCGGCATGGTGCGCGCCCGCCACCTGTCGCGCGCCCTCGGCGAGCCGATGGGGCGCGCCTACGGCAGCGTGCTCTACGACCAGCTCGCCCACCAGGTGGT
>CAZLBJ010000298.1:0-3187 GCA_964557755.1 uncultured Thermoanaerobaculia bacterium | reverse complement strand
CAACGGCAAGGTCGACCGCCGTGAGCTGGCGCGACGGCCGCTCGAGACGCCGGCCCCGTCGCCGGAGGCCGACGGCTTCGTGGCGCCGCGCAACGAGGTGGAGGAGCTGCTCGCCGGCATCTGGCAGGAGCTGATCGGCGTGCCCCGCGTCGGCGTCCACGACGACTTCTTCGCCCTCGGCGGCCACTCCCTCCACGCCACCCGTCACATGCACCGCGTGCGCGAGGCGCTCGGCCTCGAGCTGCCGGTGCGGGCGCTGTACGAGGCGCCCACCGTCGCCGCCCTCGCCGCCCGCGTCGAGGACGGCCTGCTGGCGGAGATCGCGGCGCTGAGCGACGACGAGGTCGAGCGGCTGGTGGAGTAGCCCGCATGACCCTCGACGATCCCAGCGTGCCGCCAGCGACGCCGGACGACGCGGCCGGCGCCTCGGCGGCGCGGCGCGAGCTGCTGCGGCGGCGGCTGCGCCGGGCGCTGGAGGCGCGGCGGGAGGCGCCGGCGGACGGCGTCGTGCCGCGCCGCCCGGACCCGCGGCTAGCGCCGCTGTCGCCGGCCCAGGAGCGGCTGTGGTTCCTCGAGCGGCTGATCCCGGGGACGCCGCTCTACAACGTCTCCCGCGCCCTGGTGCTCGAGGGCGGCCTGCGCCGCGGCGCGCTGGCCGCCGCCCTGCGCGCGCTGGTGGCGCGCCACGAGGCGTTGCGCACCGCCTTCGCCGAGGCCGGGGCGGACGGCGGCGAGGCGGTGCAGGAGATCGCGCCGGCCGCCGCGGCGGCGGCGTCGCTGCCGCTGCCCCCCGGCGCTCTCGCGGCGCTGCCGGCGGTGCGGCGCGAGGCCGAGCGCCGGCGGGTCGCCGAAGGTGAGGCGCGCCGCGCCCTCGACCTCGGCCGCGCGCCGCTGCTGCGCGCCCTGCTGGTCGTCGAGGACCCGGCGCCGGACGAGGGAGGCCGCCACGTCCTCGTCCTCACCGTCCACCACCTGGTGTTCGACGGCTGGTCGGTGGGCGTGCTGTTCCGCGACCTGTCGCGCCTCTACGCCGCCGCCCTCGACGGCGCCGCGGTGCCGCCGCCCGCCGGCGCCCAGTTCCCCGACGTCGCCGCCTGGCTGCGCCGCCGCACGGCGGAGGGCGGCGAGGCGGCGGCGCGCGAGGTGGCGCAGCTCGACTGGTGGCGGCGGCGCCTCGCCGGCCTCGAGCCGCTGGAGCTGCCCGCCGACCGCCCGCGCGGTGCCGAGCGCAGCCTGCGCGCTGCCGTCCTGCCGGTGACCCTGCCGCCGCCGCTCGCCGACGGCCTGCGCCGCCTCGGCCGCGTCCATGGCGCGAGTCCGTTCATGGTGCTGCTCGCCGGTTGGCAGGCGCTGCTCGCCCGCTACACCGGCGGCCGCCGCGTCGCCGTCGGCTCGCCGGTGGCCAACCGCGGCGGCGCCGGGTGCGAGGAGACGATCGGCTTCTTCGTCAACACCCTGGCGCTCGACGTCGACCTCGCCGGCGCGGACGGCGAGGAGCTGACCGGCGGCGGGCTGGTGGCGCGCACCCGCGACGGTGTGCTCGACGCCCTGGCGCACCAGGAGGTGGCCTTCTCGCGCGTCGTCGAGGCGCTGGCGCCGGAGCGCAGCCTCGCCCACGCGCCGCTGTTCCAGACCACGCTGGCGCTGCACAACGCGCCGGCCGGCGACCTCGACCTGCCCGGCGTGCGCCTCGCCGCCGTCGAGGTGGTGCACCGCGGCGCCGGCGACCAGGACGTCAACCTGTCGCTCGAGGAGGCGGCGGACGGCGGCGTCGAGGGGCTGGCGCTCTACGACCCCGCGCTGTTCGACGCCGCCACCGTGAAGCGCATGCTCGCTCACTGGCGGCGCCTGCTGGCGGCGATGGCGGCGCGGCCGGAGGCGGCGGTCGGCGACCTCGAGCTGCTGTCCGCCGCCGAGCGCCACGAGATGCTGGTGGCGTGGAACGACACCGCCAGCGCCTACCCGCGCGACGGCAGCCTGGCCGCCGTCTTCCTCGCCACCGCGGAGGCGCACGGGGGGCGGTTGGCGCTGGTGGCGGCGGACGGCACGGCGACCACCTACCGCCAGCTCGCCGAGCGCGCCGGCCGCCTGGCGCGGGTGCTGGCGGTCTACGGCGTCGGCCCGGAGGTGCGCGTCGGCCTCTTCCTCGACCGCTCGCCGGAGGCGGTCGTCGCCCTCGTCGCGGTCACCCTGGCCGGCGGCGCCTACGTGCCGCTCGATCCCGCCTGGCCGCAGGAGCGCCTGCGGTTCCTGCTGCGCGACGCCGACCCGCAGGTGCTGATCACCCGCGGCGCCCTGGCCGGGGACCTCGCCGCCGCGCTCGCCGCCGCCGGCCTCGACGGCCAGCCGGTGCTGCGCATGGACGGCCTGCCCGGCGCCGTCCCCAAGCTGCCGCTGCGGCGCGCCGCAGCCGCTTCGCTGGCCTACGTCATCTACACCTCGGGCTCGACCGGCCGGCCGAAGGGGGTGGCGGTGACCCAGCGCGGCGTCCTGCGCCTGGTGTGCGATCCGGACTTCACCGACCTGACGCCGGACGACGCGGTGCTGCAGGCGACGCCGCTCGTCTTCGACGTCTCCACCTGGGAAATCTGGGGCGCCTTCGCCCGCGGCAGCCGCCTGGTGCTGGCGCCGCCGGTGATCGACCCTGCGGAGCTCGGCCCGCTGGTCGCCGCCCGCGGGGTCAGCGTCGCATGGTTCACCTCCGGCCTCTTCCACGAGATGGTCGACGGCCAGCTCGCGTCGCTGGCCGGCCTGCGCCAGGTGCTCGCCGGCGGCGACGTGGTGTCGGCGGCGCACGCCCGCCGGGTGCTCGTCGAGCTGCCGGGCTGCCTCGTGACCGACGGCTACGGGCCGACCGAGAATTCGGTCTTCACCACCTCCTGCACGCTGCGCACGCCGGCCGAGCTGCCCGACGCGGTGCCGCTGGGACGGCCGATACGCGACGGCGGCGTGCTGGTGCTCGACGCCGCGATGCGGCCGCTGCCGGTGGGCGTCGTGGGCGAGCTCTACGCCAGCGGCGACGGCCTCGCCCGCGGCTACCACGGGCGCCCGGCGCGCACCGCGCAGAGCTTCCTGCCGCATCCGCTGGCCGGCCGCGCCGGTGTGCCGGCAGGGGCGCGCGCCTACCGCACCGGCGACCTGGCGCGCTGGCGGCCGGACGGGCGCCTCGAGTTCGGCGGCCGCTACG